>NZ_JBHTVQ010000068.1:0-35229 GCF_042792855.1 Streptomyces sp. NPDC056600 | reverse complement strand
TACTGCAGGGGGGACCCTGTGGGAGAGTAGGACGCCGCCGAACAAATATTGGGAAAGCCCCCGCACATTGTGCGGGGGCTTTCTGCATTTCCGGGGCATTTATTTCGCTGTCCGACCACGACGCCGGTGCCTAGGGTCGTCGCATGGACGACACACGACGACCCGCTGTACGGGTCATCCGCGCCGGCGAATGGCGTGAGCACAAGGCGCTGAGGCTGGCTGCCCTGCGGGATCCGGTGGCGCACCTGGCGTACGCGGAGACCTACGAGGCGGCCGCCGCTCAACCCGACGCGTTCTATCAGGCGCGGACAGCCGGCGCGGCCGCAGGAGGCACCGCGGTGCGGCAGTTCGTCGCCGAGGTGTCGGGACAGCAGGGGGTCTGGGCCGGTTCGGCCACGGTGCTGATGGAGGAGGCGGGGGAGAAGGACTTCCTGGGCCGTCCGATCACGTGCCGGCAGGGCCAGGTCGTCGGGGTGTTCGTTCGGCCGGAGTACCGCGGTTCGGGCCTCGTGGAGGAACTGTTCGAGGCGGCCGTGGCCTGGGCGTACGAGCGCGGGGCCGAGCGGGTGCGGCTCTACGTGCACGAGCGCAACGAGCGGGCGATCCGTGCGTACCGGCGGCTCGGGTTCGAGCCCAGCGGGGTGCGGGTGCCGAAGGGCGCCGACGACGTGGAGCTGGAGTTCGTCCTCGCGAAGGCGTGGGGGCAGCCCTACCGATGCCGGCACGGGAAGACGGAAGGGCCCTGGCCCGCCCCATGATGTCCAGGGGCGTGCCAGGGCCCTTCGTCGTACCCGGGCGACGGTTACTCGCTTACTCGCTGATGGGAACGCTTCGCTTCGTGGGGGCGGCGGGGGTGTGGTTGTCGCTGCCGTTCCGCTGGGTGAGGTTCTTCAGGAGGGACGGGAGGTCCACGCCGGTGGTGGAGCTCAGGAGCTCCAGGCCCTGGGCGACGTTGTCGGTGACGGTGCGGGAGAGCTGGGAGGCGCCGTCGGTGGAGATGACGGTCATCTTGTCGATGGCGCTCATCGGCTCGGCGGCCTTCTCGACGACCTGGGGGAGGATCTCCACCAGCATCTGCAGGATGGCCGCGTCACCGTACTGGCGGTAGGCGTCGGCCTTCTTCTCCATGGCGTCGGCCTCCGCGGCGCCCTTGACGCCGATCGCGGCGGCCTCGGCCTCGCCCTCGAGGCGGACGGCCTCGGCGAGCGCGCTACGGCGCTGCTTCTCGCCCTCACCGGTGAGCCGGGCCCGCTCGGCCTCGGCCTGGGCGGCGGCGATGCCGGCCAGGCGCTCGGCCTCGGCCTGCTTCACGCGGGCGACGCGCTTGGCCTCGGCCTCCTGCTCGGCGGCGTACCGCTTGGCGTCGGCGGGCTTGCGGACCTCGGTGTCGAGCTGGCGGTCGGTCAGGGCGGCCTGACGCTCGGCGACCTTCTCCTGCTCCTGGAGGATCTCCTGCTGGCGGGCCGCCTCGGCGAGCGGGCCGGAGGCGGCGGCGCGGGCCTTGGCCTCGTCGGTCTCGGCCTGGATCTCCGCCTGCTTGAGGGCGTAGGTCCGCTGCGCGATCGCGATCTCCTCCTCGGCCTTGAGGCGGGCCTGCTCGGCGGCGCGGCGGGCGATCGCCTCGGCGATGTCGGCCTCCTGCTTGGCGCGGGCGGCCTCGGGACGGCCGAGGTCCTGCAGGTAGGAGCCCTCGGTGGTGATGTCCTGGATCTGGAAGGCGTCGATGATCAGACCCTGGCCGGAGAGGCTGGCCTCGGCCTCCTCGGCGACCTGGCCGGCGAAGACGGCGCGGTCACGGATGATGTCCTCCACCGACATGCGGCCGACGATGGCGCGCAGGGCGCCGGAGAGGACCTCCTGGGTGAAGCTGACGATGTCGTCCTGCTGGCCGAGGAAGCGCTGGGCGGCGGCGCGGATGGCGTCCTCGGTGCCGCCGACCTTGACGATGGCGACGCCGTCCAGGTTGGCCTTGACGCCGCGCAGGGTGACCGCGCCGCGGACGTGCACGGGGATCTGGCGGGACGACAGGTCGAGGCTGAAGCGCTGCTGGACGAACGGCACGACGAAGACGCCGCCGCCGACCACGACCTTCTGGCCGCTGTTGTCGGTGAAGACGGCGCCGGTCTCGGGGTCGGTGGACTTCTTGCCGCGGCGGCCGGTGACGATGAAGGCCTCGTTGGGGCCGGCCACCTTGTAGCGGCTGGCCACGATCAGGCCCAGCAGGAACAGGAGTACGACCACTCCGACGGACGCGATGACGACAGGGCTTGGCATGGCTTCCCCCCAGGGAACGGAATGACGCTGTTGTGAAGTCGTTGATCGGTGGGTGCGGCGGTCTCGGCGGGCCCGGTGGCGCCGGATCGGTCAGCGTTCGACCGGGCGTACCGAGACGGAGGTGCTGGAGAGCGACCGGTCGACCCAGACCTCGGTGCCGCGGGGCAGCGGGGTGTCGGCGCGGGCGGCGAGCTTGACGGGCTGTCCGGCGAGGCGCACCAGGACCTCGCCGTAGCCGTCCGCCGATATGGCGGTGACGACGGTTCCGGCGACGCCCACGACGTCCCCCTCACGCGGGGCGGCGCCGGAGCCGTCGTTCATGAGTGCCCGGGCGGCGCGGTAGGCGCCCCAGGCGGTGAGCAGTGCGGCGGGAAGGGCGAAGGCGGTCGCGGCGACCGGGCCGAGGCCGGTGGTACCGGTGACGATGGCTCCGGCGAAGCCGAGCATCGAGACGAAACCGGCGACCACAGGCAGCGAGATGAGGCCGTCGAAGAAGCCGTTGAGCGCCTCGACGCCGTGGAAGAGGCCTTCGAGGAGGCCGTCGAAGACGAGCGCGACGGTCAGGACGACGAGTCCCGCGAATCCGAGGCCCAGGAACCAGACCATGTCGCCCACCCCTCACCGATGTTGCGCTTCTGCCCCCGGAGACGGTGGGCAGGGGCTCACGGTTGCACCCCGTGAGAGGGAAAGCCATGGGTTTTGAGCGAGAACTGAGGGTCGGGCCTGGGGTTCAGAGGTTCGAGTGCGGCCAGCGGGCGCGCAGTTGCTCCCGGGAGCGGAGCAGCGCCAGGGTCGGGAGGCCGAGGGCGGGACCCGCGGACAGGAGGTCGGGGAGCCCGGGGACCGGGGCCACGGCGGCGACGTCGTCGAGGACCAGGGTGACTGGTGGGTCGAGGCGGCCGGAGGATGACCGTTCGGCCATGCGCCGGCCGCGCTCGACCACGCTGGAGGCGAGGGCCGTCAGGAGCGGCATGGCTCCCGGGTCGGTCCTCGGGTCCTCGACGGATTCGCCGATCACATAGAGCGTGCCCGCTTCGTGGACGAAGGAATCCAGGACCAGGGAATCGTTCCGGTTCGGGGTGCAGGCCTCGCGGATGTGGACGGCTCCGAGGCAGGCGAGGGCACGGGCCGTCAGCTGGGTCGCCATGTCGCGGCGGTCGGGGTGCGAGGTGAGCGCGGACTCGAGCTCGCCGGCCGTGCCGGAGACGGCGGACGGGTGGGTGCGCAGGGCGCGGACGGCGTCCTGGACCTGGTTGCCCTGGGCCCAGCGGTGGAGGTGCCGGAGGGCGCGGCCGTCGACGGCGGCGGCGTGCAGGTAGCAGCGCAGCAGCGTCTCGGCGGTGTCGGCGACGGCGGCGTCCAGGCGGGCCGCGGGACGCACGGGGGCCAGCAGGGCGGTGGCGCGGGCGGCCGCGGTGTCCTTGTCCTGGCAGCCGGCCAGCGGCGACCAGTGGAGGCGGGCCGGGGTGTCGCACAGGCGGGAGGCGTCGTGGACCAGGACGGGTCCGAGCTTGGCCCGGGCGTCCTTGGTGGCCTCCCAGAGGGCCGGGTCGGACGTGACGACCACGACGGGTCCCTCGGCCTCCAGCACGGCCTCCACGGCAAGCGGGAGGCGCTCCTGGGGCGGCGCGTAGACCAGCGGGCCGAAGGGGGTGGGTACGGCCGGGGGCGGGGGTGCGACCGCTGTCTGCTGCGGTGCCTGGACGGCGTCGGGGTGGCTCCCCGGCGGGCCGGCCGTCGCCCCGGCGGGGTGCGCCCCGGGCGCTGCGGCTGCGACCGACGGCGTCGCGGTCGTGCGGTGGGTCTCGGGAGGGCCGGCCGTGCCCGCGGCGGGGTGCGCCCCGGGCCCGCCGGCCGCGCCGTACGCGGGGGCGGCGCCGGTTCCGGTGGCCCCGCCGTGCACGGCGGGGCCCTGCGCCGGGTGGGGGACGTGCTGGGCGGGGGCCGACGCGCCCGCGGCCGGGCCGGGCTCGGTGTGCCCGGGCAGGTGACCGGGTCCGTGGGGCGGCTGCGTCGCCGGACCACCCGCGGCCTGCGCCGTCCCGCCCGGAACGGAGGCGGCGGGAAGCCGGGGGTCGGGCTTCGCCGCGGGCTCGGCGGAGGCGCGGTCCTGCTGTCCGGGGAGCGGCAGACCGGCCCGCCGGGCGGCGCGGACCGCCTTCCAGCGGGCCACGGTCCCCAGGACGAAGACGGTGAGGACGATCAGCGCCATCAGTTCGCCGATGAACAGCCCCCAGAAGAGCCCGTAGCCGGAGAGCGCCTGCGGCGCCGCGTCCGGCCACGCGCCCGCGAGGTCGTGCGGGGCGGCGACCAGGTGCCGTATGGCGAGCGGGGCGCGGGTGAAGGCCACCGCCGTGGGCCAGGAGCCGTGGGTGAACAGGGCGGCCAGGCCGGTCGCCGTCCACACCAGCACGTTGAGGCCGAGCAGGAAGGCGAGCAGGCCGACCAGCAGCCCGTCCGGGATCCCGCCCTGGCCCCCGGACGGGGCGCGCTTGTCCTCGGGCGGCACGGTCAGGCCACCGACGACTTCGACTCGGGGTACTGGTGGTGCATAAAGGCGGTTGCCCTCTCCTCCGCTTCCAGTTCCGCCGCGCGCAGGGCCTCGGACAGCTCCTCCTCGGCCATGGCGCTGGCCGACTCGGTCATGGCGCGGTCGGTGAAGACCAGCGGGCGTTCGCTCTCGGTCACCAGGTGCTTGACCACCTGGACGTTGCCGTTGACGTCCCACACCGCGATGCCGGGCGTCAGCGTCGGGATGATCTCCACCGCCCAGCGGGGCAGGCCCAGCACGCGTCCGGTGGCGCGGGCCTCGTCGGCCTTCTGGGCGTAGATGGTGCGGGTGGACGCCATCTTCAGGATCGCCGCGGCCTCCTTGGCGGCCGCGCCGTCGACCACGTCGGACAGGTGGTGGACCACGGCGACGAAGGACAGGCCGAGGCGGCGGCCGAACTTCAGCAGCCGCTGGAAGAGCTGCGCCACGAACGGGCTGTTGATGATGTGCCAGGCCTCTTCGACGAGGAAGATGCGCTTCTTGCGGTCCGGCCGGATCCAGGTGTGCTCCAGCCACACGCCGACGATCGCCATCAGGATCGGCATGGCGATCGAGTTGCGGTCGATGTGCGAGAGGTCGAAGACGATCAGCGGCGCGTCCAGGTCGATGCCGACCGTGGTGGGGCCGTCGAACATGCCGCGCAGGTCGCCGTCGACCAGCCGGTCGAGGACCAGGGCCACGTCCAGGCCCCAGGCGCGGACGTCCTCGAGGGCGACGTTCATCGCCTCCGCAGACTCCGGCTTGGGGTGGCGCAGCTGCTCGACGATGTCGGTGAGGACCGGCTGGCGGTCCACGATGGTCGCGTTGACGTAGGCGTGCGCCACCTTGAGGGCGAAGCCGGCGCGCTCGTCGAGGCCGTGGCCCATGGCCACCTCGATGATGGTGCGCAGCAGCGCCAGCTGGCCGGTGGAGGTGATCGCCGGGTCGAGCGGGTTGAGGCGGATGCCGTGGTCGAGGGCGGCGGTGGGGTCCAGGCGGATGGGGGTTATGCCCAGTTCCTGGGCGACCAGGTTCCACTCGCCGACGCCGTCCTCGCCCTGGGCGTCCAGGACGACGACCTGGCGGTCGCGGAAGCGGAGCTGGCGCAGGACGTAGGTCTTCTCCAACGCCGACTTGCCGTTGCCGGACTCGCCCAGCACCAGCCAGTGCGGGGCGGGCAGCTGCTGGCCGTACAGCTGGAACGGGTCGTAGATGTAGCCCTTGCCGGAGTAGACCTCGCGGCCGATGATCACACCGGAGTCGCCGAGTCCGGGTGCGGCGGTGGGCAGGTACACGGCCTGCGCCTGGCCGGTGGAGGTGCGCACCGGCAGCCGGGTCGACTCGACCTTCCCGAACAGGAACGACGTGAAGGCTTCCGTGAGGACGGTCAGCGGGTCCCTCATCAGAGCATCAGCCCCTACCTTCGGATTCCGGTCGCGAACGGGAGCGTGTTGACGAAGGCGCGGTGGTGCTCGCGGTCGCACCACTCGAGCTTGAGGTAGGACTTGCCGGCCGACGCGCGGATGGTCCGCTTGTCCCGGGCGAGCGCTTCGGGGTTGCGGGAGGAGACGGTGATGTAGCCGACCAGGTTGACGCCCGCGGCGCCGCTCGCCAGGTCCTCGCCGCGCTGGTCGAGGCGGGAGTTGGCCGCCATGTCGCGCGGGTCGACCGTGCGGTTCATCTTGGCGGCGCGGCTGGCCTCGGCGTCGTCGTTGGTCTTCTCGGTCAGCATCCGCTCGATGGCGACCTCGGTGGGCTCCAGGTCCATGGTGACGGCGACCGTGCGGATGACGTCGGGGGTGTGGACCAGGAGCGGGGCGAGGAAGTTGACGCCGACCGGGGTCATCGGCCACTCCTTGACCCAGGCGGTGGCGTGGCACCAGGGGTCGCGGGTGGACGACTCGCGGGTCTTGGCCTGGAGGTAGTTCGGCTCCCGGGCGTCCAGTTCGGCCGGCCAGGCGTTGCGCCGGGACATCGCCTGGATGTGGTCGATGGGGTGGTCCGGGTCGTACATGGAGTGGATCAGCGACGACAGGCGGGCCTGGCCGAGCGGCTGGCGGACCCGGATGTCGGCCTCCTGGAGGCGCGAGCAGATGTCGGTGAGCTCCCTGGCCATCACGACCGCGAGCCCGGCGTCCTTGTCCAGCCTGCGGCCGCCGCCGCGGCGGGCGGCGCGGGCCATGGCGTGCGCCTCGGCGGCCAGTTCGCGGCTGTGCTGCATGCAGGCCACCAGGTAGGCGCGGTGCTGCTCGCTGCTGGTGGACACCATGGACTGGAGCTGGTCGTAGGAGCGGCGCAGCCACATCGGCGAGCGTTCGTCGCCGCGCAGCGCGACGTCCTTGGCGTGCGCGTCGGGGTCGGCGGGCAGCGTGCGGGCGAGCATCTGGATGCGGGTGACGAAGCCGTCCCCGTTGGCGACGTGCTTCAGCAGGGTGCCGAAGCGGTCGACCAGCGCCTCCTGGTCCTCGCTGTCGCGCAGGCCCACGCCGGGGCCCTCGATCTCGATGGCGGCGGTGACGGTGCGCCGGTCGGCGTGCAGCAGGACGGCGATCTCGTCGGGGCCGAAGGGGGCGGACAGCCAGGTGATGCGGCCGATGCCGGGCGGCGGGCCGACCTCGACCTGGCGGCCGTCGAGCCGGGTGCCGGCTTCCATGGCGTCGGAGCGGTAGACGGCGTTGGGGCCGCGGACCGTGCGCTTGTAGCTGCGGTTGATCTCGAACCACTTGTAGAAGGTGCGGCCCTTGTACGGCACGTACACCGCGGCGATCGACAGCATGGGGAAGCCGGTCAGCAGGACGATCCGCGCGGAGAGCACGGGGACCAGCAGGCCGCACATCATGCCGAGGAACGCGCCGACGACGATCAGGGCGATCTCGCCGGTCTCCCGGTTGCGGCCGATGATCGCGTTCGGGCGGGCGCGGCCGATCAGATACGTACGGCGGGGCGTGACCGGGTGGGACACCTGCGGGTGGGTCGTCAACGCCCTTCACCTCCTGTGCGGTGGGTGCGGCTGTCAGAGGCGTGGGGGCTGCCCGCCGGGGCCGCGGGGCTCGCCGGGCGGGGAGCGGGGGTGGCCGGGGCGCCGCCGCGGGCGCCGTGGGCGGCGACGCCGCCGGAGACCGGGTTGGCGGGGCGCGGGGTGCTCGCACCGCCGCCCCCGCCGCTGTCGGCGCGGGTGGAGTGCGTCTTGATGCCCTGGGCGACCAGGGTGGCCGGGGAGCTGATGACCGCGGCGGCCTTGCTCTCGGCGCCCTGCATCAGGCGGTTGTTGCGGCCGTTGGCGATCTCGTCGCCGAAGCCGGGGACGAAGCGGTAGATCATCGCGCTGGCGAAGATGGCCAGCAGGATGATGGCCAGGCCGGAGACGATCGCGGCCAGCTCGTCGGGGCCGTCGTCGCCGGCCAGCGCGCCCGCCAGCCCGAGGACGATCACGATGACCGGCTTCACCAGGATGACGGCGATCATGATCCCGGCCCAGCGGCGGACGTGACCCCACAGGTTCTTGTCGACCAGGCCCGAGTAGACGACGACACCGAGCAGCGCGCCGACGTACAGCAGCACGGCGCGCAGGTAGAGCTCCAGGTAGAGGACGCCGGCGGCGACGATGGAGATCAGCGACACCAGGATCAGCATGATCGGGCCGCCGCCCATGTCGTCGCCCTTCTTCAGCGCCTCGGAGAAGGTGCCGAAGAAGGCGGTCGTGTCGTCCCCGGTGGCGCCCGCGAGGACGTCGGTGACGCCGTCGGTGGCGGACACGACGGTGTAGAGGATCAGCGGGGTGAACGCGCTGGCGAGCACGGTCAGCCAGAGGAAGCCGACGGCCTCGCCGAGCGCGGTGGACAGCGGGACGCCGCGGACGGCGCGCTTGGCCACGGCGAGCAGCCACAGGACCAGGGTCAGGACGGTCGAGGCGGCGAACACGACGGCGTACTGCTTGATGAACTGCGGGTTGGTGAAGTCGACGGTGGCCGTCTCCTCGACCAGCTCGCTCAGCTTGGTGACGGTCCAGGCGGCGGCGTCGGCGAAGCCTTTGGCCAGGCTGGCGAGGGGGTCGAGGGCGGTGGTGGGGTCGCCGGGGATGCTGTTCGCGTCCACGCCGCCGCCACCGCCGCTGTCGCTCCCGCCGCGTTCGCAGTAGTTCTTGGCGGGGCCGACGATCAGGTCGCAGTTGTCCTCTGCCGGAGGTGACGGCGCGGCCACGGCACGGGCCACCGCCAGGTGGAGGGCTGCCGTGACTCCTGTGAGCGTGAGGAGGCGACGCGTGCTACCGGGCATAGGTGAAGCCTCCGAATTCCTCCACGGCCTTGGAGATGTCCTCGGCGGTGGCGACCTTGTTATCGGAGTTGACCGGAGCCGGCCCGTCCTTCTGGTCGAAGCTCTCGACCTTCCAGTCACCGTCCACCCAACGCAGGCCGAGAGTCATGGTGAACCAGTCGTTGGTCACCGGATTGACCGAGGAATCGCCCGCTGTACCGAACACGCCGGTGCACCACACTTCGACGATGGCTGTGGCTTCCTGGTACTCGGTCACCTTGGTTCCCACAGGCACGGTGCGCGAGACGTAGGTCTGCCCGGCAGCGTTGTTCCCGTTCTCGTCCAGGCCCACCTGACGCAGGAACTCGGCGTTGTACGCCTTGTCGAACTTCGCGGCGAGCGTTTCCTGTTTCTCGGCCACGAACAACCGCTGGACGATCTTGCCGCGCTCGGCGGGCCTGAGGATCTCCGGCGAAACCAGCGTCACCGCGTAGTTCGCCGCCGCGCTCTGGGCGCCCTGTTCGTCGTGGGCGAAGCCGGAGGCGACGGGGCGCTCGCCCGTGGGGGCGGTGGGGGCCGCGGCGGAGGACTTGTCGGCGGCGGGGGTGTCGTCGCCGTCACGGTTCGCGAAGGCGATCGCGGCGATGAGCAGGACGATGACGCCCACGCCCGTCACCAGGCCCCGCGAGGGCCGGCCGCCACCCGTTCCGCGCCCCCCGCGCGGCGGCACGCCACTGCGTTCGGGCATGCGCGTGCGCGTCTGACCGTCGCCGTAGTCGTCCCCGAGACTCATGCGCCGTTCGCCCCTTCGGTCTCGCCGTACGGGAGTTCGTCGTACCGGAACGTGCCAAGGTACGACGGTAGCCCTCCTGGACCCCGCGCGGGCGCGGTGTGGTGACTGGACATCAGGGTGACGCATCCTCAGCCGGTGGGACAGCGGACATGTAGGGGTCTCGGAAGCATCCGGGGGCGCTCCGGCCGGGACTGGACGGGGTGCCGTGCGCGGGGTGGTCCGGGCCCGGCTAGACGGCCATGCCGTACACGATCGTGAACAGCGTGCCGAGCGAGCCGATGATGAAGACGCCGGTGAGGCCGGCGATGATGAGGCCCTTGCCCTGTTCCGCGCTGAAGGTGTCGCGCAGCGCCGTGGCACCGATGCGTTGCTTGGCGGCGCCCCAGATGGCGATGCCGAGACAGAGCAGGATCGCGATGGCCATGACCACTTCGATCATCACCTTGGCCTCGTTGCCCAGGGTGCCGAAGGGGCCCCAGTCCGGAGCGATCCCGCCGATGATGGTGGTGATGTCTCCCTCGTCGGCTGCAAGAAGCATGTAACTCACCGCCCCTGTTGGGTGATTCAGCGTCCCCTCCGCGGGTTGCGGAGGACAGGCCTCATTGTCGCCGACGATGACGAGCTGTCATGTCGACTTGACGTCTTTGTATGGCTGGATTTGTGCGGCTGTCGTGGTGCCGGGGTGGGCGGGCAGGGCCGGTGCCACCCCGAGCTGACACGCAGTAGTCGTCAGTAGTCGTATTATCACTCTGTGTATCACGGCGGGTCGCGTCGGGCAACGATCCGGCCCGGACCGGTCGCCGTGGATCCCGGCCGCGGGCAGGGCGCGGTTCCGGACACCTCGGTGGCGCGGGGGCGTTCGGACGGTGGCAGGGGAGCGCGGGCGGGGCGCGTGGCGTCGCGTCCGGCGGGACGGCCGTCCCCTCCGCATTCCGCCGCGGTCTGTGGCACTGTCTTTGCCGTGGACGCGTTGAAGGCGAACGACCCGACGGTGCTTGGCCGTTACGTCCTCCAGGCGCGGCTGGGGGCGGGCGGCATGGGCCAGGTGTACCTGGGGAGGTCCCCGGGAGGACGCCTGGTCGCGCTGAAGGTCATCCGGGACGGGATCACCGAGCACCCCGAGGCGCTCCCGCGCTTCCGTCGCGAGGTCGACACCGCCCGCGCGGTGCGCAGCGCCTACACGGCCAACCTGATCGACGCCTCCCTGGACGAGGCCCCGTACTGGCTGGCGACCGAGTACGTCGAGGGACCGACCCTCGCCGCGGCGGTGGCCGCGCGCGGGCCGCTGCCCGGGCGGACCTGCCGGGGCCTGTTCGCCGCGCTGGCCGAGGGGCTGGCGGCGGTGCACGCCTGCGGGGTGACCCACCGGGACCTCAAGCCGCAGAACGTGATCCTGTCCCGGCGGGGGCCGCAGCTCATCGACTTCGGCATCGCGCGCGGGGTGGAGCAGACCGCGGTCACCGAGACCGGGGCGTCCGGCCCCGGGACCCCGGGCTTCACCGCCCCGGAGGTGCTGCTGCACAACGAGGTGGGCCCGGCCGCCGACGTGTTCGCCCTCGGCGCCACGGTCGCCTACGCGGCCACCGGGCGTCCGCCCTTCGGGTCCGGGTCCGCGGCGGGGGTCGCCTTCCGGGCGGTGTACGAGGAGATCGACCTCGAGGGCGTCGAGGAGGACCTCGCGCGGCTGGTGCGGGACTGCGTCGCCAAGGACCCGGCGGCGCGGCCGGGCCTGGAGCGGGTGATCGAGCGGTGCGCGGTGGCCGGCGCGCTGGTGGGGGACGCCCACTACGCGGCCCTCACCGCCGGCACCGGGCCGGTCCCCGTGCCCGCGCCGCCGTCTGCCGCCGCCTGCGGCCACGCCCCGGAGGTCCCGGTGGCGGCGACGCCGCCCGTGCCGGCCTTCGCGCCGCCCGTCGCCCCGTACGACCTGCCCACGGCCGACGGCTGGACGCCCACGCAGCCGGCCCGGCCGGCCGGAGAGCCGCGAAGGCGGCGCGCCTGGACGGTGGCGGGCGCGGTCGCCCTGGCCGCGGCGGTGACGGGGGGCGTGCTGCTGGCCCTGCCGGACGGCGGGGAGGACGGCGACGACCGCAAGGAGCGGGCGGCGGGTACCGCCGGACCGACCCGCGGGGCGTCCGCCTCCCCGGCGAAGGGGAACGACGGGAGTCCGCAGCCGCCGCGGTACATCGAGGCCACCGGTCCCAACCGGGAGTGGTGGTCGGCCGACCCCGCCGACGCCTGGTCGGGCGGGCGGTGCAACCTGCCCCCTGAGGAGCAGAACCAGCACTTCCAGTACGGAGCGCCCTCCGAGGCCTCGGACATCGCCTCGGGGAAGGCCAGGATCGGCATGCGGCTCGGCTACGACGAGGCGGGTCCGGGCGACACCTACTACGTGGCCGCCGTCGTGAAGCCCCCGCACGACATCCCGGCCGCCGAGGCCGAGGAGAGCGGGATCGGCCTCAGCCAGAACCTGGGCCTGGGGTTCACCAGCGAGCCCGTCGACCTGTACGCGTCCGAGGGCGTCGATTTCACCTACCCCGACGACTTCGGCCTCTACGTCGACGGGAAGAGGCACAGCGGGGCGTTGCCGCTGGAGGACGACCCGGGGGACTGGACGGTCCGGTTCGTCCACGTGCAGAGTCCCAAGAAGTACGCGGGCATCGCCTGCGACGGCTTCACCGT
The DNA here is from genome assembly GCF_042792855.1 of Streptomyces sp. NPDC056600. NCBI lineage: Bacteria > Bacillati > Actinomycetota > Actinomycetes > Kitasatosporales > Streptomycetaceae > Streptomyces > Streptomyces sp. NPDC056600. The sequence continues at coordinate 22,696 of NZ_JBHTVQ010000068.1, read as the reverse complement.
TCCGGAGTAGGCGGGGGACGGCCGTGCGGAGGAGAAGGGCCGGCCAGGCGCCGGCGGGGTCACCGTGTGGGGGAGGGCTGTGGTCGTGCGAAAGGCGTGGCTGACCGGAGGGGCGGTCCTGGGGACCGTCATGTGCTTCGTGCTGGTGCTGGTCGTCGGCGTGTACGTCGTCGCCGGCAACCTGGTGCGCGGCGCGGCGCAGGGCGCGGTGGACGTCGCCGAGGGATCCGTCCCTGCGGCGTACACGGAGCTGGTGCGTACCTGGGGGAATCTCTGTCCGGAAATCAACCCCGCCCTGCTGGCCGCCCAGCTGTACCAGGAGAGCGGCTGGGACGCGGACGTGGTGAGCCACGCCGACGCGCGGGGGATCGCGCAGTTCATCCCGAGCACCTGGGCCACCCACGGCATCGACGGCGACCGGGACGGCGACCGGGACATCTGGGACCCGAAGGACGCCATCCCGTCGGCCGCCTCCTACGACTGCGAACTGGCCACCTACGTCGAGGACGTGCCGGGCGACCGGACGAACAACATGCTGGCGGCGTACAACGCGGGGGCGTACCGGGTGATCCGGTCGGGTGGTGTGCCGGCCATCACGGAGACGCAGAACTACGTGAAGCGGATCCGGGCGCTGGAAAAGTCGTTCGCCCGGCCGAAGACGCGGCTGGAGCCGAGCCGGCAGGCGGCCTCGGCCATCATGTACGCGCAGGACAAGCTGGGTACGCCCTACCTGTGGGGCGGCAACGGCACCGCCGACCAGGGCGGCCGGTTCGACTGCTCCGGGCTGACGAAGGCCGCCTACGCGAGCGTGGGGATCGACCTGCCGCGGGTGGCGAACGATCAGTACAACGCCGGGCCGCATCCGTCGCGGGATGAACTTCTTCCGGGCGATCTCGTATTCTTTTCGGACGACCCCACTGATTCTCGGGCAATCGATCACGTAGGCATCTATGTTGGCGGCGGCTACATGATCGACGCGCCGTACACCGGTGCCGTGATCCGCTTCGACCCGGTGGACACCCCCAAGTACTTCGGTGCGACCCGGGTGACCGCGGCCGGCGCCGCGGCGCTCCCGCGTGCCGCGTGAGGCCGGTGTGCGGCGCGGAGGGGTCGTGTGCGCATCGCGGTGGGACGTGTGCGTGACGTGAAGCTCTGCCCTGAGCTGCACGGACGGGTTGCTCTTGGGTAACGTCTCGGTGATCTTCCGCCGGGAAATGGAACCCTTGAGCGAGGTTCATGCGTTCCTTTGATGTACGGGACCGCAGGGGCCCGTACGTCGCACCACGGGGGTGGAGAAGCGGCGCGGACGCGTGAAGGGCGCGCGGGCGCGCCGGCGGCATGAACGACACGCGCCGGAAGGCACAGATGAAGGGGCCGACTGCACCATGGCTGGACTCGCCGAATCCGGGTCGAATCCCGATGTCGGCCTGCTCTTCGAGATAAACGGCCTGGCCGAGGCGGCTCCGACCTGGTTCGACCGGATCATGGAGTACGTCGGGGAGTACGGGCTGCCGCTCGTCATCGTGGCGCTGGGCGTGTGGTGCCTGGTCCGCGTCCGGCGGCTCGGGCGGGACGGCCTCGCCGACCGGGAGTCGGTCGTCGCCTCGGTGGCCGCGATCGTCTGGATGCCGGTGGCCGCGCTGCTGGCAGTGATCGTGAACATACCCATACGCGGCTTCGTGGAGCGACCGCGGCCCTTCATGACGCACCGCGGGCTCGAGGTGCTGGTCGAGGGCAAGGACGACTTCTCGTTCGTCAGTGACCACGCCACGCTGGCCATGGCCATGGCGGTCGCTCTGTTCCTCGCGCACCGGAAGTTCGGCGTGCTGGCGATCCTGCTGGCGGTGCTGGCCGGCCTGTCCCGCGTGTACATGGGCGTCCACTACCCGACGGACGTGGCGGGCGGCTTCGCGCTGGGCACCGCGGTGGCGCTGCTGCTGTCGCCGGTGGCCATGGCGGTGCTGACGCCGCTGGTCGGCTGGCTCGGCGGGGTGCCGGGCATCGGACGGCTGCTGCTGGGCGACGTGGCGCGCGAGGACCACGACGGGGGCGCCGCCGCGCGGACGGACGGCCGGGGGGCGGGGGACCGTCCCGCCGGGCCGGGCGGGGCGCGCGACCTGGCCGCCTGAGCGGCCGACCCCGCCGCCCGGGCGGGCGGCAACGCACGACGGGGCCCGTACCTCTTGGAGGTACGGGCCCCGCCCATGTGGGGAAACCGGGGCCGCTGTGCGTGACGGGGGGTGCTACCCGTCGTTAACCGGAACGGCAAGGGCCCGTGGGCGGACGAACCGGCATGGGGGTGCAGGCGATGGAACGGTGGCGGCGGATGCGGCGTGCCGGTGTGGACGCTGCCGTGGCGGCCGCGGCGGCGGCGGCCATGACCGGCGTCGTCGGCTGCTCCGGCGGGGCCGCCGCGGACGACCGGAAGGCCGGCGGCGCGGACGGGGCGCGGGAGCCCAGGGAGCTGGTGCGGCAGGCGGCGGGCCGGCTGGCGGCGGCAGGGAGCTCGCGGGCCAGCACCTCGATGGCGATGGCCACCGGCGGCACCCGGATCGTCATCCGGGGCGAGGGCGTCTACGACTACCGCAAGCGGCGCGGCGAGCTGTGGGTGACGCTGCCCGAGGAGCCCGCCGGGCGGGCGGCGCGGCGGCCGATCACCGAGCTGCTGACGCCCGGTGCGGTGTACCTGAAGAACCGCGGCGAGGGCGTCCCGGAGGACAAGTGGGTGCGGGTGGACGCCGGGGACTCCGCCGACGGCAACCTGGTGACCGGCGGAGCGACGGACCCGCTGGCGGCGGCGGAGCTGCTGCGGGGCGCGCGGCGCGCCGAGTACCGCGGGACCACGGACTTCGCGGGCACCCAGGTGCGGCGCTACGAGGGCGTGGCGCACCTCGGGGACGCCGCCGCGCTCGCCCGGTCGGGATGGCGGGAGGGACTGCGGGCGGCGGCGAAAGGGTTCGCCAGTGCCGAGGTCCCGTTCGACGTCTACCTGGACGGCCAGGGACGGATCCGCAAGGTCAGGCAGGAGTTCAGCTTCCTCAACGAGGCGCGGCGCACCGTGGTGGTGACGTCCACGACGACGCTGTACGACTTCGGGGCCCCGGTGGACGTCCGGCTGCCCGTCGCCGGCGACATCTTCGACGGGCGGATCGCCACACGCTGACGGCCCCGCGCGGCCCCCGGGCGTGGGGGCGGCACGAGGCCGTCGGCGGGGCCGGCGAAGGAGCCGGCCGGGCAGCGGGGGCCGCGTCAGAGCAGCGCGACCAGGTGGACCAGTCCGTAGCAGGCGGCGGCCACCAGGGCGGCGGCCGGCATGGTGATGAACCAGCCCAGCACGATGTTCTTGGCCACGCCCCAGCGCACCGCGTTGACGCGCTTGGTGGCGCCGACACCCATGATCGCGGAGGTGATCACGTGGGTCGTCGAGATGGGCGCCTTGAAGATGAACGCGGTGACGAACATGATCGACGCGCCGGTGGTCTCGGCGGCGAAGCCCTGCGGCGGGTCCAGCTCGATGATCTTGCGGCCCAGGGTGCGCATGATGCGCCAGCCGCCCGCGTAGGTGCCCAGCGAGAGCATCAGGGCGCACACGATCTTGACCCAGACCGGGATCGCGTCGCCGTACTCCTCGACGTCGGCGATGACCAGGGCCATCACCACGATGCCCATGGTCTTCTGGGCGTCCTGGAGACCGTGGCCCAGCGCCATGCCCGCCGCCGAGACGGTCTGGGCGATGCGGAAGCCGCGCTTGGCCTTGTGCGGGTTGGACCGCCGGAAGATCCACATGATGGCCGTCATCACCAGGTAGCCGGCCACCAGGCCGACCACGGGGGAGATGAACATCGGCAGGACGATCTTCATCAGGACGCCGTCCCAGAAGACGGTGATCCCGCCGGCCAGGGCCGCGCCGACCATGCCGCCGAAGAGGGCGTGCGAGGAGGACGAGGGCAGACCGAAGTACCAGGTGACGAGGTTCCAGGCGATCGCGCCGACCAGCGCCGCGAACAGGATGCCCATGCCCTTGGAGCCCTCGGGCGTCTCGATCAGCCCTTCGCTGACGGTCTTGGCGACGCCGGAGCCGAGGAAGGCGCCGAGGAGGTTCATCACGGCCGCCATCGCCAGCGCCGCCCGCGGCGTCAGCGCCCGGGTGGAGACCGAGGTGGCGATCGCGTTCGCGGAGTCGTGGAAGCCGTTGGTATAGGTGAAGAAGAGCGCGACGCCGACGGTCACGATCAGGGCGAAGGTGTCCATGTCGGAGCTCAGGACTCCTTGACCGAGATCGTCTCCACCGTGTTGGCGACGTGTTCGAAGGCGTCGGCCGCCTCCTCGAGGACGTCCACGATCTGCTTCAGCTTGAGCACCTCGATGGCGTCGTACTTGCCGTTGAAGAGCTGGGCCAGCAGCTTGCGGTGGATCTGGTCCGCCTGGTTCTCGAGGCGGTTGACCTCGATCCAGTACTCGGTGAGGTTGGACATGGTGCGCAGGTTGGGCATGGCCTCGGCGGTCAGCTCGGCCGCCCGCGCCAGCACCTCGATCTGCTGCTCGACTCCCTTGGGGAGTTCCTCGACGTTGTAGAGGACGACCAGGTCGACGGCCTCCTCCATGAAGTCCATGACGTCGTCGAGCGAGCCCGCGAGGCTGTAGATGTCCTCGCGGTCGAAGGGCGTGATGAAGGACGAGTTCAGCTGGTGGAAGATCGCGTGGGTGGCGTCGTCGCCGGCGTGTTCCGCTGCCCGCATCCGCTCGGCGATCTCGGCCCGTGCGGACGGCTCCGCGCCGAGCAGTTCCAGCAGGAGCTTGGAGCCGGTGACGATGTTGTCCGCGGATGCGGAGAACATGTCGTAGAAGCTCGTCTCCCTCGGGGTCAGACGAAAGCGCACGTGGGGTCCTCGGAGGCTGTCGAATCGGTCAGGGTGATGCTAGGCCCATCGGGGGGCCGCTGCTAATGGAGCGTGCTGGCCGGGATCCAGTGTCGCCCATCCGCTCCGGGGCGGCCGTACCCCCATCTACCCACCGAACGCGAGTACCATATACCCGGCAGGGGTATGCATCTCGCGCCGGCCGCCAGGGCCCGGAAGTGACGAATGCGACATGTGAGGCGAGGAGGGCCGCCGGAGATGGCGACGATGCCGGAGATCGGGGCGGCCGGGGAGGCGCCCGCCGCCGAGGAGCACGGGCAGCACGGGCAGCACCACGGCTACCACGCCCGCAAGGCCGACCACCTCAAGCGGCTGCGGCGGATCGAGGGACAGATCCGTGGTCTGCAGAGGATGGTCGAGGAGGACGTCTACTGCATCGACATACTCACGCAGGTGTCCGCCTCCACCAAGGGCCTGCAGTCGTTCGCGCTGCAACTGCTGGAGGAGCACCTGCGGCACTGCGTCGCCGACGCGGCGGTCAGGGGCGGCGACGAGATCGACGCCAAGGTCGAGGAGGCCACCAAGGCCATCGCCCGCATGCTGCGCACCTGAGCCGTGCGGCCGCGGCGGTCGGCGCCGGCCTGGGCGGGTCGGCGTGAGCCGCGGCGGCCGGCGGTCAGCGTGAGCCGCGGCGGTCCTCGCCGACGCGGAGGATCTCGTCGATGCTCGCCTGGCTGAGCCGGTCCACGTTCGCCGAGGAGGCGGCGATCATCAGGTCGCCGCAGAGCTCTATCTCGGCGAGAGCGATCTGGTCCTGGACCTGTCCCGGAGCGCCGAGCGGAGCCACGCCGATCACCCCTCCTTCTGCCGGAAGCCGTACGGGCTTCCCAGAGTAAGGAGACGGAGGCGCTTCGCGCATGGCACGGACGGGCTAGTCCCAAGGGCCCACGACGGCTCCCGGGCGGGGTGGGGGCGGAGAGGGTGAAGGGACCCGCGCCGGTCGGGCGCGGGCCCCTGGGCCTCGCGGTGGCACCGCCATGCAGCACCGCGAGGAGCTCGTGAGGACGGCCCGGTCAGCCGAAGCGGCCGGAGATGTAGTCCTCGGTGTCCTTGACCGACGGGTTGGAGAAGATCCGCTCGGTGTCGTCGATCTCGATCAGCCGGCCCGGCTGCCCGATCGCGGCCAGGTTGAAGAAGGCGGTGCGGTCCGAGACGCGGGCCGCCTGCTGCATGTTGTGGGTCACGATGACGATCGTGTACTGCTCCTTGAGCTCCCCGATCAGGTCCTCGATGGCGAGGGTGGAGATCGGGTCGAGCGCCGAGCAGGGCTCGTCCATCAGCAGCACCTTGGGCTGCACGGCGATGGCCCGGGCGATGCACAGGCGCTGCTGCTGGCCGCCGGAGAGGCCGGAGCCGGGCTTGTTGAGGCGGTCCTTGACCTCGTTCCAGAGGTTGGCGCCGCGCAGCGACTGCTCGACGATGTCGCCGAGCGTGGACTTCTTGTGGTCGCCGTTCAGGCGCAGCCCGGCCGCCACGTTGTCGAAGATCGACATGGTGGGGAACGGGTTGGGCCGCTGGAAGACCATGCCGACCTCCCGGCGCACCGACACCGGGTCGATGCCGGGGCCGTACAGGTCCTCGTCGCCCAGCATCACCTTGCCCTCGACGCGGCCGCCGGGGACGACCTCGTGCATCCGGTTCAGGGTGCGCAGGAACGTGGACTTGCCGCAGCCGGAGGGGCCGATGAAGGCGGTCACCGAGCGGGGCTCGACGGTCATCGAGATGTCCTCGATGGCCTTGTGGGCGCCGTAGAAGGCGGAGAGCCCGCCGACGTCGATTCGCTTGGCCATTTCAGTCACTTCCAGAAGTTCAGCGGGGCGTCTTCCAGCGGGCGATGCCGCGGGCCACCAGGTTGAGGATCATCACGAAGGCGATCAGCGTCAGCGCCGCCGCCCAGGCCCGGTCGTAGGCCGCCGTCGAACCGGCGCTGTTGACGTACTGCTGGTAGATGTACAGCGGCAGCGACGCCTGGGCGCCCTCGAAGGGGTTGGCGTTGATGAAGGGGTTGCCGAAGACCAGCAGCAGGACCGGGGCGCTCTCGCCGGCGATCCGGGCGATCGCGAGCATCACACCGGTGGTGATGCCGCCGATCGCGGTGGGCAGGACGACCTTCAGGATGGTCCGCCACCTGGGCACGCCCAGGGCGAGGGAGGCCTCGCGCAGCTCGTTGGGGACGAGTTTGAGCATCTCCTCGGTGGAGCGGACGACGACCGGCATCATCAGGATGGCCAGCGCCAGCGAGCCGGCGAAGCCGAAGGGCTGGAGGTCGAACATGAGCATCAGGCTCAGGATGAACAGGCCGGCCACGATGGACGGGATGCCGGTCATCACGTCGACGAAGAAGGTGACGGCCTTCGCCAGCGCGCCGCGGCCGTACTCGACCAGGTAGATCGCGGTGAGCACGCCGACCGGCGCGGCGATCAGGGTGGCCAGGCCCACCTGCTGGGCGGTGCCCAGGATGGCGTGGTAGATGCCGCCGCCGGGCTCGGCGTCGGCGACGGTGCCCATGGAATGGGTGAGGAAGTACCCGTCGAGGACCTTCACCCCGCGCACCACGGTCTCCCAGACCAGGGAGAGCAGCGGGACGACGGCCAGCAGGAAGGCCACCCAGACCAGGCTGGTGGCGACGCGGTCCTTGGCCTGGCGGCGTCCCTCGACCTTGGCGGACAGCGCGTAGGTGCCCAGCACGAACAGGACGGCGGCCATCAGGCCCCACTGGACGCGGCTGTCCAGGCCGGCCGCCAGGCCGACGGCGACCGCGACGGCGACCGCGGTGACGGCGACGGCCCACGGGGCCCACTTCGGGAGCCGCGCGCCCTGCAGGGAGACGGGCTTGAGGACGGTTGCGGTGCTCATGCGTTGGCCCCCGAGTACTCCTTGCGGCGGGCGATGATCATGCGCGCGGCGCCGTTGACCACCAGGGTGATCACGAACAGGACGAGACCCGAGGCGATCAGGGCGTCGCGGCCCTGCTCGTTGGCCTCACCGAACTTGCTGGCGATGTTCTGCGCGAAGGTGCCGCCGCCCGGGTCCAGGAGGCTGGCCTGGATGTCGAAGCTGGGGGACAGCACGGTCGCCACGGCCATGGTCTCGCCCAGAGCGCGGCCCAGGCCCAGCATCGACGCCGAGATCACGCCGGAGCGGCCGAAGGGGAGGACCGAGATGCGGACGACCTCCCAGCGGGTGGCGCCGAGGGCGAGGGCCGCCTCCTCGTGCGCCTTCGGGACCTGGCGGAAGACCTCGCGGCTCACGTTGGTGATGACCGGCAGGATCATGATCGCCAGCAGGATGCCGACGGTGAGCATGGAGCGCGGGGCGCCGCCCTGCCAGGCGAGGATCCCGGTCCAGCCCAGGTACGTGTCGAGCCAGCTGAACAGGCCGTTCAGGTGCGGGACGAGGACCAGCGCGCCCCACAGGCCGTAGACGATCGACGGCACGGCCGCGAGCAGGTCCACCACGTAGGCGATGGGACCGCTCAGCTTCCGCGGGGCGTAGTGGGTGAGGAAGAGGGCGATGGCCACCGCGACCGGGACCGCGATCAGCATGGCGATCACCGACGACACGACGGTGCCGAAGGCGAGCACGGCGATGCCGAAGACCGGCTCGGTGCTGTTGGGGTCCCACTCGAAGGTGGTGAGGAAGTTGCCCTGGTCCTTGCTGATGGCGAGGACGGCGCGGTAGCTCAGGAACACCGCGATCGCGGCCATCACGGCCAGCAGCAGGATGCCCGAGCCGCGGGAGAGGCCGAGGAAGACGCGGTCGCCACGGCGGGCCACGGTGCGGGGCGCGGGCTTCAGGGGTGCGGGGTCGGGAGCAGCGTCCGGGTCAGGGGCGGCGACGGACGGGCGCTCGTCGCGCGGCGTCCCGTCCGGGTGCGCGGCGTCCGGCTGTGCGGCGTCCGACTGTGCGTCGTCCGGGGTGCCGGGCGCGGCCCCGGACGCGGGGCGTGCGTCGGCGTCGGTTGTCTGTGACTTCTGGGAGTTCTGGGACTTCTGTGTCGATATGTCCATCGGGATCTCCGGTCTGCGGAGGCCGGTGCCGGACCGCCCCGGTCGGGGCTGGGGCGGTCCGGATGGCTCCTGGCGGCGGTGCACCGGACGGAGCCCGGCCCTGGGCCGGGCTCGGGGGATCAGGCGAGGCCGTCGATGGTTTCGCGGACCTTGCCGATGATCTCGTCGGGGATCGGGGCGTAGCCGGCGTCGGCGAGCAGCGCCTGGCCGTCCTCGCTCGCGATGTAGTTCAGGAAGGACTTCGTCGCCGGGAGGGTCTCCGCCTTGTTGCCCTTGTCGCAGACGATCTCGTAGGTGACGAGGGTGATCGGGTAGGCGTTGTCGGCCTTCGTGGCGTAGTTGAGCTCCAGCGCCAGGTCCTTGCCGGTGCCGACGATCTTGGCGTCCGCGATGGCGTTGGAGGCGTTCTCCACACTGGCGGCGACCGGGGAGGAGGCGCCGGTGTCGATGGAGACGGTCTGGCCGTCCTTCGCGTAGGAGAGCTCCATGTAGCCGATGGCGCCCTCGGTCTGCTTCACCTGCTGGGCCACGCCGCTGGAGCCGGAGGCGCCCTGGCCGCCCTTGGCCTGCCAGGACTTGCCGCCCTCGTACTTCCAGTTGTCGGGGGCGGTGGCGATCAGGTACTTGGTGAAGTTGTCCGTGGTGCCGGACTCGTCCGAGCGGTGGAAGGGCTGGATCTTGGTGGACGGCAGCTTGGCGTCCGGGTTCAGCTTCTTGATCGCCGCGTCGTCCCAGGTGGTGATCTTCGAGTCGAAGATCTTCGCCAGGGTCGGGGCGTCGAGGACCAGCTCGTCCACGCCGGGCAGGTTGTAGGAGACCGCGATCGGGCCGCCGACCATCGGGAGGTCGATCGCCTGGCCGCCCGCGCAGATCTTCTTCGACGCCTCGATCTCCTCCGGCTTGAGCGCGGAGTCGGAGCCGGCGAAGGCCACCTGGCCCTGGGTGAACGCGGTGATGCCCGCGCCGGAGCCGGAGCCCTTGTAGTTGATCTGCAGTCCGCCCTTGCACGCGGCGGCGAACTGCTTGACCCAGGCGTCTATGGCGTTCTTCTGTGCGGAGGAGCCGTCCGCGAGGAGCTGGCCCTTGGCGTCGCCGCAGTCGATGTCGCCGGCCTGAGCGCTGGCCGCGCTGTCGTTCGTGCCGGTCTCGTTCGTCGCGTCCGAGCCGCACGCCGTGAGGGCCAGGGCGCCGGAAACGGCGAGAGCGCCGAGGGTCAGGGCCCGCGGGGTCTTGCGCCGGGTCTTGCGCTGAAGCGTCACTTTTCGTGGATTCCTTCCGGGAGCCGCCGGGTGCGTTTCGTTCGCGTGGCGGCGTGCGAAGTTTCGGTGGCGGGGGGTTGGCCTTGCGACGGTTTCCCCGCCGTCAAGGCCGAAATTAGGCCGGGGAGGTGACGGGGCCGACGGGGGAGAGTGAACGGGGGGTGAATCCGCGGGGACGGTGCGGTGCGGCTCCCTCTTCCCTGGTGTCCCGCGCTTCCCGCCGCCTGGCTTTGCCTCCGCGGTGGCCCGCGCGGGGAGCGCTTGTCCGTGCGGGCCGCGGCCTTCGCCTGTGCCGCGTCTCTTCTGGGGGGTGCCTGGGCGGCGTCGCGTCCTCGGGCTCGCGCCGCGTCGCGTCCGCGCGCGTTCACGCCGGCCCTGCGCCGGCCGCGGCGCGGATGTCCGAGGCGGGCCTCCACCCCGACCGGTCCTACGGCCCCGCAGGGCGGCGCCACGAGGGGCGGCTGGGTCGTGCCGCTCACCGCCCCTGCGGGCGGCTGCCCGCGTCACTTCTGCTTACTGCGGGCGGCTGGGCCGCCAGGGGCGGCACGGGCCGGCGCAGGGCGGCGCCTCCGTGGCGAGCGGCGCGCACCGCCCCGCGTGGGCCGACGGCACCGTACGGACAGGACCTCACCGCGGCGCGGTGCACACCCGAGCCTGGTGGACGGCACCGTTCGATCCCCCGACCCGCCCCCTTCCCCGGAGGGACCGAGGTTCCGTGGAGCGAGCTGTCTCGCGGGGACGTGGGCCCCATCACCCCGCGCCCCTGCGCCCACCCGTGCCGCCCAGCGGCACGATTGCCCGCAGGGGCGCGGGGTGATGGGGGCGCGTGGGGTGGGCGGCGTCAGCCTGTGAACGCGGCGGCTGAGGGCGATGGCCGGCACGCGCCGGGGTGGGGTCAGAGGAGGCGGGTGAGGAAGGCGGTGAGGAGGGGGTGGTCGTGGGGGTGGGTGAGGTGGTGGTGAGCGGTTGAGGCGGGGTGCCAGGCGAGGGCGCCGATCTCATGGGTCGGGGTGAAGGTGTCGGGCGCCGTGGTCTCCGCGGCCCAGTAGTCGACCCGCTTGGGCCGCCCGCCCACCGTGTAACAGACGGTCGGCAGCCGCGGCCCGAGGGACACGTGGTGGCCCGTCTCCTCCGCGACCTCCCGGACCGCGGCCTCCTCCGCCGTCTCCCCCGGCTCCAGCTTGCCCTTGGGGAAGGACCAGTCGCCGTACTTGGGCCGGTACACCAGGCAGACCTCGAGCCCGCCGCCCGGGCCACGGCGGTACAGGACGCAGCCCGCCGCCAGGATCGTGTCGTCGCTGTCGTCGTCGTTCATGGGACCGTCACCGTGCTCGTGCTCGGGTGGGGAAGGGATGCCGCCGGGGACACCGCCCGGGGCGGCGCCGGGGAACTCCAGGCCTGGTGGAAGTCGTGGCGCGCGGCGAGCACCTCGTGCCGCTGGTGCGCGTGCAGGTTGCCCAGCGCGTACGCCGTGGCCGGCGCGATCCGCGGTGTCCGGGCGGCCGCGGCGGCGACCGAGGCGGCCTCCACCGCGTCCCGGTGCAGGTCGAGCGCCCGCGCCGCGGACACCAGCCGGGGCGGCACCGGCTCGGTGAGGGCCTCCAGCGCGTACCGGTGCAGCCGGAGCAGCAGCCGGACCTGGTGCCAGGGGGCGTCGCCGTCGCCGGGCTGGTCGGCGGGGTAGGGGGCCCGGTCCGTCCCCGTGTCCGGTTCGGGCAGCGCCGCCACCGCCTCGGCCAGCCGCCGCCCCGCCGTGTCGGCGTGCACGCGCAGGCCCGTACGGTCACCGGCCTCCACACCATCGCCCGCCTCGTCGCGGCCGTCGGCCGCACCACGCGCGGGCCCGCCGCCCCGCAGGGGGACGTCACCGGCCAGCAGGGCCACAGCGTCGGCCAGGGCGTGGAACCGGGCCGAGCCGAGCGCCTCCAGCACCGCCGAGTGGGCCCGGCCGCGGGCCGGCGTGAGGCGGCGTTCCAGCAGCGCGGCCGCCTTGGCCGCGCCCAGGTCCCCCCGCGGCTCGTGGAGTGCGGCCCGCAGCCGCCCCAGGGTGGCCGCGTGCAGGCGTTCCTGCGCGAGCACGCCGGAGAACCAGGCGAGCTCGCGCCGTAAGGCCGTGGACCAGGCGGGGTCGAGCGCGGCGTGGAAGGTGTGCAGGGTCGCCCCGATCCGGCGCGCCGCCCTGAGCAGGGCGGGCGCACACTCCGCGCCTCCGCCCCCGCCTCCGCCCGAGCCCCCGCCCGCGGCGAGGCCTTTCGGCGCGCGCAGGAACTCGGTGGCCTGCGCGCGCAGATAGGCCGCCAGGGCATCGCTGTCAGGGTGTCGCTGGACCACGCCGGCGCCTCCGGGCGTCGATGAGCATCTCCTGGACATGGGGCAGCGCCCGCCCGTCCGGGTCCATGCAGTGCCGGGTCCACTCACCGTCCGGGCCGAGGTGCCAGGACGAGGTGGAGTCGGACATGCCGGTCTCCAGGAACCGGTTGAGGGTGGCCCGGTGGGTCGGGTCGGTGACCCGGACCAGCGCCTCGATGCGCCGGTCGAGGTTGCGGTGCATCATGTCGGCGCTGCCGAACCAGACCTCGGGCTCACCGCCGTTGGCGAACGAGAAGATCCGCGAGTGCTCCAGGAACCGGCCGAGGACCGACCGGACCCGGATGTTCTCCGAGAGCCCGGGGACGCCGGGCCGCACCGCGCAGATGCCGCGCACCCAGATGTCCACCGGCACCCCCGCCTGGGAGGCGCGGTAGCAGGCGTCGATGACCGCCTCGTCGACCATCGAGTTGACCTTGATCCGCACGTACGCGGGCCGGCCGGCCCGGTGGTGGCGGATCTCCTTGCCGATGCGGGAGACCAGCCCGTCGCGCAGCGACTTGGGGGCCACCAGCAGGCGGCGGTAGGTCTCCCTGCGGGAGTAGCCGGAGAGCCGGTTGAACAGGTCGGAGAGGTCCGCGCCGACCTGCTGGTCCGCCGTGAGCAGGCCGAGGTCCTCGTAGAGGCGGGCCGTCTTCGGGTGGTAGTTGCCGGTGCCGACGTGCGAGTAGCGGCGCAGGGTGTCGCCCTCCTGGCGCACCACCAGCGACAGCTTGCAGTGCGTCTTCAGACCGACCAGGCCGTAGACGACGTGGCAGCCGGACTCCTCCAGCTTGCGGGCCCACTTGATGTTGGCCTGCTCGTCGAAGCGGGCCTTGATCTCGACCAGGACGAGGACCTGCTTGCCGGCCTCGGCCGCGTCTATCAGGGCGTCGACGATCGGCGAGTCGCCGGAGGTGCGGTAGAGCGTCTGCTTGATGGCCAGCACGTCCGGGTCGGCGGCGGCCTGCTCCAGGAAGGTCTGGACGGAGGTGGAGAAGGAGTCGTACGGGTGGTGCAGCAGGACGTCCCGTTCGCGCAGCGCGCCGAAGATGTCGGGCGCGGAGGCGGACTCCACCTCGGCGAGGTCGCGGTGGGTGCCCGCGATGAACTTGCGGTACTTGAGCTCGGGACGGTCCAGGCCGGCGATGCCGAAGAGACCGGTGAGGTCCAGCGGTCCGGGCAGCGGGTACACCTCCGCCTCGGTGATCTTCAGCTCGCGCACCAGCAGGTCCAGGACGTGCCGGTCGATGGACTCCTCGACCTCCAGGCGCACCGGCGGGCCGAAGCGGCGCCGCATGAGCTCCTTCTCCAGCGCCTTGAGGAGGTTCTCGGTGTCGTCCTCCTCGACCTCCAGGTCCTCGTTGCGGGTGATCCGGAAGGCGTGGTGCTGCAGCACCTCCATGCCCGGGAACAGCTCCTCCAGGTGCGCGGAGATGACGTCCTCGATGGGGACGTAGCGCTCGGGGGAGGCCTCCAGGAAGCGGGAGAGCGACGGCGGCACCTTGACCCGGGCGAAGTGCCGGTGGCCGGAGACCGGGTTGCGGACCACGACGGCCAGGTTGAGCGAGAGGCCGGAGATGTAGGGGAAGGGGTGCGCGGGGTCCACGGCGAGCGGCGTGAGGACCGGGAAGATCTTGGAACGGAAGAGCGTGAAGAGCCGCGCCTGCTCCTTCTCGGTCAGCTCACCCCAGCGCACGACGTGGATGCCCTCGTCGGCCAGCGCGGGGGCGACGTCCTCGTGGAAGCAGGCGGCGTGCCGGGCCATGAGCTCGCGGGATCGGGCCCAGATCATCTCCAGCACCTCGCGGGGCTGCAGCCCGGACGCGGAGCGCTGGGCGACGCCGGTGGCGATGCGGCGCTTGAGACCGGCGACGCGGACCATGAAGAACTCGTCCAGGTTGCTGGCGAAGATCGCGAGGAAGTTCGCGCGCTCCAGCAGCGGCGTGTTCGGGTCCTCGGCGAGCTCGAGGACGCGTTCGTTGAAGCCGAGCCAGCTGCGCTCACGGTCCAGGAAACGGCCCTCGGGGAGCGGACCGTCCTCCTGGCGGATCTCCTGGTAACCGTCGAAGTCCGGACCCGCCTCCTGCTCCTCGTCGCGGAGCGGGCGGCGCGGCGGTTCGGGCTCCTGTCCCGCGTGTCCCGCGGATATCAGTCCGACGGCGGCCTGTGACAGCTGCGTGCCGGAATTCCGGGCGCTGCGGTCCTGGGTCTGGGGGTCCTGGGCACTGGGCTCGCTCATGACCCCATTGTTCCGCGTGGCGGCCTCGAATGGCATGTCGGACCGGGCGCGTGGAAGCACCCGGAGGTGAGCATTCCGCCTGCTCACGCCGCCTTTGCGCGACTTCGCCGGGGTCGAGGACGTGCTCCCGCCCCCCGAGGGGTCCTCGGGGGGCGGGTCGCCGGCATCGGTAGGAGGGGTGTTCACCACCGGGGAAGGGTTGCAAGCGCGCCTGAATACCGGGTTACGGGCAGTTGGCTGCCAGGCGTCAGGCGGTACGGCGCCGGAGGACGCGGTACGACAGGATGACCGCGAGCGCGGCGACGGCGAGCCAGATGCCGGACTCCACGAGCTGGAGGGGCCAGAAATGGCTGGTCGGGTGGTAGGTGGCCCAGACGTCGGAGAGCCCCTGCTCCTTCAGGCAGGCGTAGAAGTCGCCGGCGTCCCCGGCCGGGCCCTCGCTGGGATGGACCGCGTCGAGGCAGCTGCCGTTGTACCCGACCCGGTCACCGGACGCGGTGACCGCGCCGCTGTCGAGCGGCCACTCGTCGTCGGCGGAGTACCAGCGGGGCGAGGGGTCGCCCAGCTCGTAGCCGTAGCGGATCTCGGTGGGCCAGAGCAGCTGGCGCTTCCCCTGGAACCAGACCGTGCCGAAGGCCGTCAGTGCCACCCCGACGCCGAGGGAGGCCAGGGTGCGCCGGAGCAGCAGGCCGAGCAGCACGCCGACGGCGACCGCGCACAGCATGCGGGGCACCATGACGACACCCGTCCCGGTGAAGACGTCCTCGGCCCAGCGGCTTCGAGACCCTTGCCAGAGGGTGATGTAGGAGCCCTCGCCCGCAGAGTGGGCCCGTCGGTACAGCATGAGCAACAGCGCCGTGCCCGCGCTGACGGCCATGGCGGGCAGCGCCAGCTTGGCAGTGAGCCAGCGGGCCGGGGTGACCGACTGGGTCCAGGCCAGGCCGGCCGTTCCGGTCTCCGCTTCCCGGGCGGTCAGCGAGGCGGCCGCCCAGCCGCCGGCCAGGAGCGGGGCGAGGAGAACGAGGTAGTACCCGAGGCGCAGCGCCCCGCGGTACACCTCGATGGAGCTGTTCAGGCCGTTCACGCAGGCGGGCGGCATGGTCGACGCGTCCGGGGGGCATGCCTCCAGCTGCGCCGCGAGCGCGTTCGCCGCCGGGCCCCCTGCCCACAGCAGCAGCCCCGCCCCCAGGGCGACGTAGGCGATCCACACCCACAGGGCCCACCGGTGGACGCGATACACGGCCCAGGCCGTTCCCCCCGGGGCCTTCACCGGTGCGGAAGGCACCTGATGTGTATCGGGCGGTGTCAGGGTCGTGGTCATGCGGCACCCTTCCGGAGGGCCGTGCGGCGGCGGAGCAGGCGGTAGGAGAGGTACACCGCGAGCGCGGCGACGGCGAGCCAGACGCCGGACTCCGCGAGCTGGAGCGGCCAGTAGTGGCTCTTGGGGTGGTACGTCACCCAGACGTCACTGAGCCCGTTCTCCTTGAGGCAGGCGTAGAAGGCCTCCGCCTCGTCCCGCTTGCCCTGGCGGGCGTCGAACGCCGCGTCCATGCAGCCGAAGTCGTACGGGACACGGTCCCCGGCCGGGGTGACCGCCCCGCTCTCGAGCAGCCATTCGCCGTCGGCGACGCCCATGTAGGTGGTGTGGACGTCGTGCGAGTAGCCGTACCGGATCTCGGTCGGCCACAGGACGTGGCGGGCGACGAGGAACTTCACCGAGGCCGCGGTCATGAACAGCACGCCCGCGCCCAAGGACGCCAGGGTGCGCCGGATCAGCAGGCCCAGCAGGACGCCGACCGCCACCGCGCACAGCACGCGGGGCACGGTGGCGATCCCCAGGCCGGTGAAGAACTCCTCCCCCCACCACTCCTTGCCCACCGGCCACACTTCCGTGCGCAGGTCCTCGCCCGCGCGGTACGCGAGGCGGTACAGCGCCAGCAGCGGGAGGGTGCCGGCGGTCACGACGACGGCCGGGACGGCGAGCTTGGCGGTGAGCCAGCGGGCCGGGGTGACCGACTGGGTCCAGGCGAGGTGGGCGGTGCCGGTCTCCATCTCACGGGCGGTCAGCGAGGCGGCCGCCCAGGCGCCGACCAGGAACGGCGCCATGAAGATGACGCAGAAGCCGTAGCGGAGGTGGTTCTCGTACCAGCTGAAGGCGGTGAACTGGCTTCCGCCGCAGCGCGGGCCTGTGCGAAGACCCGCACAGGCGTCCACCGCGGCCTGGGCGTCACCCAGGGCGGGCCCCCACGCCCACAGCAGCAGTCCCGCGCCGAGGGCGACGTAGGCGATCCACACCCACAGGGCCCACCGGTGCAGGCGCAGGACGGTCCCGATCAGACCCGCCGGGCGCCCGCCGGTGGGCGGGGCGCCGGCCGGGGAGTGCGAAGTCAGGGTCGTGATCACGCGGCACCCCTCCCGGCGGCCGTACGGTTGCGCAGGACGCGGTAGGAGAGGAAGACCGCGAGGGCGGCGACGGCGAGCCAGATGCCGGACTCCACGAGCTGGATCGGCCAGAAGTGGGACTTCGGGTGGTAGGTGGTCCAGACGTCGGTGATGCCCTCCTTCCTGAGACAGTCGAAGTAGCCGTCCGCGTCGAAGCCGCTCTGCCGGCGGGCGGCGTCGTAGCAGTCCCAGTCGGCCGCGCCCCCGTTGCCCTCGACGAGTGCGCCGGATTCGGTCACCACGCCGTCGGCGACGTGCCGGCTCCCGTGGCCGAGATCCCCGTGGGGCATGGGGCTGCCGGTGGTCGAGCCGTAGGCGATCTCCGTCGGCCACAGCAGGTGACGGCCCACGACGAAGGCGACGGTGCCCCCTCCCATCAGCGCCAGCCCGGTGCCGAGCGAGGCCAGGGTCCGCCGCAGCAGGAGGCCGAGGAGGACGCCGACGGCGACCGCGCACAGGACGCGGGGCACCATCACGACGCCGGTCGCGGTGAAGACGTCCTCCTGCCACCAGGACCGGGTCTCGCCGCGGATGGCCCGGTAGGGACCGGCGCCCTCGAGGTGGGCGAGACGGTACAGCGCCAGCAGCAGCGTCATGCCGGCGGTGACGGCCACGGCGGGCAGGGTGAGCTTGGTGGTGAGCCAGCGGGTCGGGGTGACCGACTGGGTCCAGGCCAGCTGGGCCGTGCCGGTCTCCATCTCACGGGCGGTCAGCGAGGCGGCCGCCCAGGCGCCGACCAGGAGCGGGGCGAGGAAGATCGCGTAGAAACCCCAGACCAGGAAGTCCTGGTAGGTGTTGGCGGTCATATGCACGCTCGTCGCGCAGGGCGGGGCCGTGCCGGCCGCCATGTCGCAGGTGGCCAACGCCGAGCGCATCTCGTTCACCGCGGGCCCCCACGCCCACAGCAGCAGCCCCGCGCCCAGGGCGACGTAGGCGATCCACACCCACAGCGCCGACCGGTGCAGGCGCAGCACCGTCCAGCTCCGGCCGCCGGGCGGCCGCACGGGCGCCGGGGCGTCGTCCAGGTCCGCCGGGGACGGCGGCGTCAGGGTCGCGCTCATGCGACGGGCTCCCTGAGGTAGGACAGGACCAGTTCCTCGAGCGTCGGCTCGGCCGCCTCGTGGGCCGCGGGGAGCGGGCCGTCGGGGCGGACCAGGGCGGTGACCTGGCGGCCGGTGGTGCGGGACTCGATCACCGTGTGGCCGTCCAGCGAGGCGTCGGCGGGGCCGGTGACCAGGGTGTGCGCGGCCAGCACGTCGTCCAGCTCGCCCTGGAGGCGGACCCGGCCGCGGCGGATCAGCAGCAGGTGGTCGCAGGACCCCTCCAGCTCCGCGATGACGTGCGAGGACATGACGACCGTGGTGCCGTGTTCGGCGGCCTCGGCCATCAGCTCGCCCATCAGCTGGTGGCGGGCGAGCGGGTCGAGGTCGGCCATCGGCTCGTCCAGCAGCAGGAGTTCGGGCCGCTTGCCCAGCGCCAGGGCCAGCGCGACCCGGGTGCGCTGGCCGCCGGAGAGGCTGCGGACCGTGGCCGTGACGTCCAGGTCGCCCTGGGCGACGATGCGTTCGGCCGTGGCCTGGTCCCAGCGGGCCGGGTTGAGCGCGTGCCCCAGGCGCAGCGTGTCGGACACCGTGAGCTGGCCGTAGAGCGGCTTGTGCTGCGCGACGTAGGCGACCCGTTCACGCGCGTCGGCGGGGCTGCCGCCGAGCACCCGTATCGCGCCCGCGGTCGGGCGGTCCAGCCCCGCGGCCAGGGCCAGCAGCGTGGACTTGCCGGCGCCGTTGGGGCCGACCACCGCGCAGACACGGCCGGCCGGGAGGCTGAACGAGCAGTCCCGGAGCGCCCAGTTGACGCGGCGGCGGGGCAGCAGGCGGGTGTAGCGCCTGCCCAGCGCCTCGGCCTCGATGGCGGTCTCGGTCATCGGTGGTCCCCCCCAATGGGATAGAGGTCGTCCAGAACGGAGGTGAGGAGCGCGGACACGTCGTCGCGGTCCAGGCCGGAGGCCTTGGCCTTGCGGCCCCACACCGCGAGCTCGTCCCGCAGCGGGGCCGAGTCGGCGGCGGCGGGGCCGAGGGAGCGGCGGACGAACGTGCCGAGGCCGCGCCGGGCCTCCACCAGGCCCTCGCGTTCCAGTTCGCGGTAGGCCTTGAGGACGGTGTTCGGATTGATGGCGGTGGCCGCCACGACCTCGCGTGCCGTGGGCAGCCGGTCACCCGGCTCCAGCAGGCCCAGCCGCAGGGCGTGCTTGGTCTGCTGGACGATCTGCAGATAGGTGGCGACGCCGCTGCGCCGGTCGATGCGGTACTCGACCACTCGACAACACCCTTTCACTAATTGAGTAGTGGAAGGGTGGTGCAAAGAAGGGGGCGGCGTCAAGTCGCCGCCCCCTTCGCGCGATTGGCGAGGTCAGAGCTCGGTGCGGTACATCAGGTCCGTCTCGTGGGTGGTGAAGCCGAGGCGCTCGTAGACGGTGACGGCGGCCTTGTTGTCGCCATCCACGTAGAGCATCGCCGTGGGCCGGCCGCGGGCGGCGAGGTGGCGCAGGCCGGTGACGGTGAGCGCCTTGCCCAGTCCGCCGCCCTGGGCGCCGGGCCGCACCCCGACCACGTAGACCTCGCCGAGGTTCTCCTCGGCGTGCTCCTTCGTCCAGTGGAAGCCGACCAGTTCGCCGTCCTTCTCCGCGAGGAAGAAGCCCTCCGGGTCGAACCAGGCCTCGGCCTTGCGGTCGTCCAGGTCCCGCTGGGTCAGCGAACCCTGCTCGGGGTGGTGGGCGAAGGCCTCGGCGTTGACGGCGAGCCAGGCCGCGTCGTCCTGCCCGGGCACGAAGGTGCGGACGGTGACGCCCGGGGGCAGCACCGGCTCGGGCAGTTCCGGGGCGTCGGGGCCGGTCAGCGGGCGGCGCATCTGGCGCAGCTCGCGGAAGAGGGTGAGGCCGAGGACCTGCGCGAGGTGGCGGGCGGAGGCGTGGCCGCCGTGCGCCCACACCCGCAGGCGCTTGCCGGTGGCGGCCAGCAGGGCGCTGCCGAGCGCGCGGCCGTGGCCCCGGCCGCGGTGGGAGGGGTGGATCACCAGCTCGGCGGCGGGCGGCTCGACGAGCTCGGAGCCGTCCAGCTGGGCGTAACCGGCCAGTTCGCCGTCGTCCCCCACGGTCAGCAGCAGGTGGAGGATGCCGGGGCGGGGTTCACCGCTCCTCAGGTGCAGCCGGCCCTGTTCGGACACGGCGTGCTGGCCGTCCGCGTCCGAGGCGGCCGACAGCAGGGCGGTCACCGCGTCGACCTGAGCGGGGGTGAGGCGGTCCAGGGTGTCGATCTGGCGAGGACTGAGAGGGCTGGTCATGCTTCGAGCGTATGGCCTGCGCCCGGTACGCCGGCCGTTCGGCGTGGTCGTCCGGGCGGTCCGGCGTCCGGACGACCACCCGGTCGCGTCCGGAGGCCCGCCCGGTCGCGTCCGGAGGTCCACCCCGTCGCGGGCGGCGAGGAGTTCAGCCCGACGGACCCGCGGCGTGACGGGTTTTCGGACAGTCGAAACCAGGATGTGACCCGCGTCCCCTGTCGCAGCTACGCGCGTTGACCCTAAGCTGCCGCTCAGCCACCCCACTGTGCACCTACTCATTCAAGAGGGGGGACCATGCCGCGGATCACCCGGCAGAGACGTACCCACCGCATTCTGATCACCGGCGCTGCGCTGGCCACCGTCGGCGCGCTGACGGCGGCGCTTCCCGCCGACGCGCCGGACGACGCCCAGGCCGCGAGCGCCCGCACGGTCGACGTGCAGCTGCTCTCGTTCAACGACCTGCACGGCAACCTGGAGCCTCCGGCCGGCAAGGACGGCCAGGTGACGGAGATCGGCAACCCCAATCCCGTCACAGCAGGCGGCGTCGAGTACCTGTCGGCCTCGCTGAGCGCCGCGCGCCAGGGGCACAAGTACAGCGTGACCGCCGCGGCCGGCGACCTGATCGGCGCCAGCCCGCTGCTCTCGGGCCTGTTCCACGACGAGCCGACCGTCGAGGCGCTCAACGAGCTCGACCTGGACGTCACCAGCGTGGGCAACCACGAGTTCGACGAGGGCCTCACGGAGCTGAAGCGCATCCGCGACGGAGGCTGCCACCCGACCGACGGCTGCTACACCGACACGCCGTTCGAAGGTGCCGACTACCCGTACCTCGGCGCCAACGTGACCGACGAGAAGACCGGCAAGCCGGCTCTGGCCCCGTACTGGGTCTGGAAGCAGGGCCCGGTCAAGGTCGGCTTCATCGGCGTCACGCTGGAGAACACCCCCGGCATCGTCACCGCCGAGGGCATCAAGGGCCTCGAGTTCCACGACGAGGTCGAGACGATCAACAAGTACGCGGACGAGCTGTACGCACAGGGCGTCAAGTCCGTCGTGGCGCTCATCCACGAGGGCGGCGTGCCCGCCAACGGCGCGTACAACTCCCTGTGCGACGCGGAGGCCGGCGGCATCTCCGGTCCGATCGTCGACATCGCGAAGAACGTCAGCCCCAAGGTCGACGCGCTGGTGACGGGTCACACCCACAACGCCTACGTGTGCGACATCAAGGACCCGGCGGGCAACTCCCGCATGGTGACCTCGGCGGCCTCCTTCGGCCGTCTGTACACGGACACCACGCTCACCTACGACGTGGCGACCAAGGACATCGTGCGCACCGCGGTGGACTCGGCCAACCACGTGGTCAGCCGGACCCAGGACCCCGACAAGGACATCACCGACGTCATCGACCGCTGGAAGCCGCTGGCGGACCCGGTGGCCAAGCGTCCCATCGGCTACATCAGCGCCGACATCTCCAAGGCCGGCCGGGAGAGCCCGCTGGGCGACCTGATCGCCGACGCGCAGCTGGCGTACGCGCGCACCGTCGACCCGGACACGGCGTTCGCCGTGATGAACACGGGCGGCATCCGCGTCGAGGCGCTCAAGTACGCGCAGAGCGGCAGTGAGGGCGACGGCGTCGTCACCTACGCCGAGGGCTTCGCCCTTCAGCCGTTCGGCAACACGGTGAACATGGTGGACCTCAAGGGCGCCGACATCGTCGCCGCGCTGCAGCAGCAGGTCAGCGGCAAGAACGAGGCCGCCCCGAAGATCCTCCAGGTCTCCGAGGGGCTCACCTACACGCTGGACATGACGAAGTCCGGCGCGGACAGGGTGATCGCCGACTCGATCCGGATCCAGGGGCAGCCGGTGGACCTCACGGCCACCTACCGCGTCGCGATGAACAACTTCCTCGCCGGCGGCGGGGACAACTACCCGGCGCTGGCCAAGGGCACCGACATGGTCGTCGGCACCGACGACCTGACGGCGCTCGCGGACTACATGACCGCGACGTCCTCCCCGGCCTCGCCGATCGCGCCGCCCGCGGCGAAGCGCGTCACCGTCGTCGAATGAGCCCGCAGGCCCGCGGGTTTGGGGACTCGCGGGCCTGAGGCCACGACGTGGAAGAGCCGCCCCGTGCACCTCGCACGGGGC
>NZ_JBHTVQ010000067.1:0-36683 GCF_042792855.1 Streptomyces sp. NPDC056600 | reverse complement strand
CTCCAGCAGCGAATCCGGGGCTCACCTCCGGGCGACAGGCGGCCTCCGGGCGACAGGCGGGCGGTATTCAGTGGGGCTGGTCGGGGATGACGGTGCCGTCGTCCCGCCGGACCGGGGCCGCGCCGCCGTCGGGCAGGGTGAACGCCGTCGTCGAGCAGGGGTAGGGGCCGCGCGGCGGCGCGAGCGGTTCGAGGAACATCGGCTGGACCAGCCACCTGCGGTCGGCGTCGTCGAGCGCCCGGCACATGATCTCCGGCTTGTGCCGGTCCAGCACCACCCGCAGCCCGGTGGCGTCGCCGACGAAGGTGACGTCGGTGTCCGCGTCGCCCGCGCCGAGCGCGGGACGGCGCGCGGGCCGCTGCCGCTCCCAGGCGGCCGCGCCTCGCACCCCGTAGATCCGCTCGTTGATCCAGCAGCGCTTGCCCTCGATGTACGGGATCGCCTCGCCCCGGTTGACGCCCACTCCCCCGCAGCCCTCGGCGTCCATGGTGATCCGCCCCCGCGCGTCCGTGACGGCGCGGATGGCGACGGTGTGCCGGGCGTCCACGCCGAGGGCCCGTGACCAGACCTCGGTGACGGGCTCGAATCCGGCGGAGACCACGTGGACAGCGAACCCGGCCTTCCGCAGGGCGGCGACGAGTTCGCGCTGCTGGCCGTAGTAGCGGACCCAGCCGGGAACGGAGCGGGTGCCCAGGCGCACGGTGGAGCCGACCGGCGCGGCCAGAGCCTCCTCGCGGGCCGCGGCGGCCACCTCGCGGACCTCCTGCTCGGTGAGTCCGGCGAACAGCCGGGGCACCCAGGCGTACTGGGGGACGGTGCGGCGGTGGTTCCAGGACCCCGCGAAGGCGGGTTCGCCGGCGGCGGTGCGTCCGGTCTCGCGGATGAGGGAGATCTCGTCGGCGCAGGCGGGCATCGCGGAGGTGGGCATCGCCCCTGCGGCCGGCTTGCTTCCGCAGGCCGCCCGCAGGGCGCCTTCGGCGGCGGGGGTGAGCCACGGGCTGGTGTCGGACCAGTCGGCGGGCCGCCGCAGCCGGTCGTGGCGCAGCGCCCAGGAGAGGGTGGCGTCGGTGACGTCGTTCTTGACGAGGGTGTTGTCCCAGTCGAAGACGGCGACCGGGCGCGCCCCGCGGTGGCCGGTGGCGCACGGCCCGACGGTGTCGATCAGCCGTTGCAGGCGGTCCCGGTTGCCCCCGGCCCAGTTCCCGGTGAGCCGGGGGCAGTCGGCGGCGGGGGCCGCCTGCGGGGTCGCGGCGGGTGCGGGGGCCGCCGCGGCCACCAGGGCGATGGCCGCGGCGAGGGTCCGGGCGGTACGGAGGAACAGGCGTCGTCGCTTCAGGTGTCCCATATGCCCGGGACCGTACACCTCTGTCCACTACAGCGGCGTGACGTACGCGCCCGAGATGCCGCCGTCCACCAGGAAGTCGGACGCGTTGACGAAGGAGGAGTCGTCGCTGGCGAGGAAGGCCACGGCGGCGGCGATCTCCTCGGCCTCCGCGAACCGGCCGACCGGGATGTGCACGAGCCGGCGTGCGGCCCGCTCGGGGTCCTTGGCGAACAGCTCCCGGAGCAGCGGGGTGTTGACGGGGCCGGGGCACAGGGCGTTGACGCGGACGCCCTCGCGGGCGAACTGCACGCCCAGTTCCCGGGACATCGCCAGCACGCCGCCCTTGGAGGCGGTGTAGGAGATCTGCGAGGTGGCCGCGCCCATCCGGGCCACGAAGGACGCCGTGTTGATGATGGAGCCCTTGCGCTGCCGCCGCATGTAGGGGATGGCGGCCTTGCAGCACAGGTACACCGAGGTCAGGTTGACCTCCTGGACCCGCTTCCACGCCTCCAGGCCGGTGTCCAGGATGGAGTCGTCGTCGGGCGGCGAGATGCCGGCGTTGTTGAACGCGACGTCCACCGACCCGTAGGTCTCGAAGGCGGTGCGGAACAGCGCCTCCACCTGCTCCGGGTCGGTGACGTCCACCTTCACGAACAGGCCCCCGGCCTCGTCCGCGGCGGCCTTGCCGGTGGTCTCGTCGACGTCGCCGCACACCACGTGCGCGCCCTCCGCGGCGAGGCGGCGGACGGTGGCCAGGCCGATGCCGCTGCCCGCTCCGGTGACGACGGCGGTGCGGCCCACGAGGCGGCGGCAGACGGGCTGCTGAGTGGTGTCGGTCATCGGTCGGACCCTTCCGTGCTGATGAAGACGTTCTTGGTCTCGGTGAAGGCGGCCAGGGCGTCCGGGCCGAGCTCCCGGCCGATCCCGGAGGAGCCGAAGCCGCCGAACGGCGTCCAGTACCGCACGCTGGAGTGCGAGTTGACGGACAGGTTGCCGGCCCGCACGGCCCGGGAGACCCGCAGGGCGCGGCCCACGTCACGGGTCCACAGGGAGCCGGAGAGCCCGTACTCGGAGTCGTTGGCGAGCCGGACGGCGTCCGCCTCGTCCTCGAAGGGCAGCACCACGGCCACCGGCCCGAAGATCTCCTCGCGGGCCGCCGGGGCGTGCGGCGCGACGCCGGTGAGGACGGTCGGCGGGAACCAGAAGCCGGGGCCGTCGGGCGCCTCGCCGCGGATCGCGGGGGCGGCGCCCCCGTCCACGGCGCCGTCCACCAGGGTGCGCACCCTCTCCAGCTGGGTGCGGGAGATCAGCGGTCCCATCTGCGTCCCCTCGTCCGAGGGGTCGCCCACCCTGACGGACGCGACGGCGGGCTCCAGCAGCTCCAGGAAGCGGTCGTACACCGGACGCTGCACCAGGATCCGGGTGCGGGCGCAGCAGTCCTGCCCCGCGTTGTCGAGGAAGGACATCGGGGCGGCGGCGGCCGCGGCCTCCAGGTCGGCGTCGGCGAAGACGATGTTGGGGCTCTTGCCGCCGAGTTCCAGGGTCACCCGTTTCACCTGGTCGGAGCAGAGGGCCATCACGCGTTTCCCGACCCGGGTGGAGCCGGTGAAGACGATCTTGGAGACGCCCGGGTGGCGGACCAGTGCCTCGCCCGCGACGTCGCCGCGCCCTGGGAGCACCTGGAGCAGGTGCTCGGGAAGCCCTGCCTCCAGGGCCAGTTCGGCCAGTCGCAGCGCGGTGAGCGGGGTGGTCTCGGCGGGCTTGAGGACCACCGCGTTGCCCGCCGCGAGGGCCGGGGCGAACCCCCAGGCGGCGATGGGCATCGGGAAGTTCCACGGCACGATCACGCCCACCACGCCGAGCGGTTCGAGGAAGGTGACGTCGAGGCCGCCGGCCACCGGGATCTGGCGGCCGTTCAGCCGTTCCACGCCGCCGGCCGCGTAGTCCAGCAGGTCACGGACGTTGCCGGCCTCCCAGCGCGCGTTGCCGGCGGTGTGCCCCGCCTCGCGGATCTCCGTGCGGGCCAGTTCCTCGACGTGCTCGTCGACGACGGCCGCGAACCGCCGCAGCAGGCGGGCGCGTTCGCCGGGGGCCAGCGCCGCCCACGCCGTCTGCGCGCGGGCGGCCCGGCGGACGGCCGTGTCGACGTCCTCCTCGGTGGCTCCCGGGACGGTGGCGATCACCTTGGCCGTGGCCGGGTCGAGCACGTCGAGGTCGTACGGGTTGCTCATGCCGTTCCGTTCTCCGCGGTGGGTCTCAGAGCCGTTCGAAGGAGCGGCGCAGCTCCCAGTCGGTGACCGCGGCGTCGTAGGCGGCGACCTCGACGCGGGCCATGTTCAGGTAGTGGTCGACCACCTCGTCGCCGAAGGCGGTGCGGGCGATGTCGCTGTGCTCCCACAGGTCGGCGGCGTCCCGCAGGGTCCCGGGCACCCGGGCGTAGCCGGCCGCGTAGGCGTTCCCGGCGCAGGCCTCGGGGAGTTCGAGTTTCTGGTCGACGCCGTGCAGGCCGGCCGCGATCAGGCCGGCCAGGGCGAGGTAGGGGTTGACGTCGCCGCCGGGCAGCCGGTTCTCGAAGCGCAGGGACTGCCCGTGGCCCACGACGCGCAGCGCGCAGGTGCGGTTGTCGTGGCCCCAGGCGACGGCGGTCGGCGCGAACGAGCCGGGCTGGAACCGCTTGTAGGAGTTGATGTTCGGCGCGTACAGCAGGGTGAACTCCCGCAGCGCGGCGAGCTGTCCGGCCAGGAAGTACCGCATGGTCTCCGACATGCCGTCCTCGCCGTCGCCGGACATCACGCTGCGGCCGTCGGTGTCCCACAGCGAGAGGTGGACGTGGCAGGAGTTGCCCTCGCGTTCGTTGTACTTGGCCATGAAGGTCAGCGAGAGGCCCTCCTGCGCAGCGATCTCCTTGGCCCCGGTCTTGTACAGGGCGTGCTGGTCGCAGGTGGTGAGCGCCTCGTCGTAGCGGAAGGCGATCTCGTGCTGCCCGGGGTTGCACTCCCCCTTGGCGGACTCCACGACCATCCCGGCGGCGGCCATCTCGTTGCGGATGCGGCGCAGCAGCGGCTCCATCCGGCCGGTGCCGAGCACCGAGTAGTCGACGTTGTACTGGTTGGCCGGGGTGAGCCCGCGGTAACCGGCGTCCCATGCCTGCTCGTAGGTGTCCTTGAAGACGATGAACTCCAGCTCGGTGCCCGCCTTGGCGGTCAGCCCGTGGGCGGCCAGCCGGTCCAGCTGGCGGCGCAGGATCTGCCGGGGCGACTCGGCGACGGGGCTGCCGTCGGACCAGGCGAGGTCGGCGGTGAGCAGGGCGGTGCCGGGGTGCCAGGGGATCCGCCGCAGGGTGCTGACGTCGGGGTACATGGCGAAGTCGCCGTAGCCCTGTTCCCAGGAGGACATCGCGTAGCCGTCGACGGTGTTCATCTCGGTGTCGACGGCCAGCAGGTAGTTGCAGCCCTCGGTGCCGTGGTCGAGCACCTCGTCGAGGAAGAAGCGGGCGGCGAACCGCTTGCCCTGCAGCCTGCCCTGCATGTCGGTGAAGGCGAGCACGACGGTGTCGATCTCCCCGGAGGTCACCAGGGCCTTGAGTTCGTCGACGCCGAGGTGGGGGGTGCGGTCGGCCACGGGACGGTCCTCCTTCGGGCTCACGCACAGGCTGTTCGGCCTGCCGGGATCCTTAACGTACGGTTCGGGGCGTTCACCGGGGAAGAGGGCGCGACGGGGGTTCCGGGGCGCCCTCGGCCCCCTGGGGCTCCGTTTCCCTCAGGTTGAAAACCTGAACGGGACCCACAAAGGTGTGCGGCAGGACCGTGGGAGGAGTGCCGTATGACCGGACGTCCGTTGATCGGGGTCAGCACCTACCTGGAGGCGGGGGTGCGGTGGGGCGCGTGGGAGCTGGACGCGGCGCTGCTGCCGTCCGGCTACCACCGGCTGGTGCAGCGGGCCGGGGGCATCGCGGCACTGCTGCCGCCGGACGAGCCCGGGCGGGCGGCGGAGACGGTGGCCCGGCTCGACGGCCTGCTGATCGCGGGCGGCCCGGACGTGGACCCCGCGCGCTACGGCGCGGAGCGCGACCCCCGCACGGGGCCGCCGGCGCCGGAGCGGGACGCGTGGGAGCTGGCGTTGATCCGTGCGGCGCTGGAGGCGCGGGTGCCGCTGCTGGGGGTCTGCCGCGGCATGCAGCTGCTCAACGTCGCGCTCGGGGGCACGTTGGTGCAGCACCTGGACGGGCACGCGGGGGCGCCCGGTGCGTTCGGGCGGCACGCGGTGGCGCCCGTCCCGGGCACCCGGTACGCGGAACTGGTCCCCGAGGTGACCTCGGTGCCGTCCTTCCACCACCAGGCGGTGGACCGGCTGGGGGCGGGGCTGGTGGTGGCGGCGCGGGCGGTGTCCGACGGCACGGTCGAGGCGGTCGAGCGGCCCGGGCCCGACCTGGTCCTCGGCGTCCAGTGGCACCCCGAGATGGCCACCGACCTCCGCCTCCTCCACGCCCTCACCCACGCCACCGCCCCGGCCCGCGCGTAACCTCACGCCCCCGCCCCTCCTCGCCGCTCACCCCACCGGAACCCGTGCCCACCCCTCGCGGCTCTTGCCGCACCCCCTGCGCGCGGCCCTCCACGGGACGTCAGGTCCCTCCTGGGAAGGGGGCGGGTCGGGGGAACGTAACGGTGCTGTCCACCGGGGCTCGGCCTGGCCGCGCGGCGCGGGTCCCGTGCGTACGGTGCCGTCGGCCTGCGCACGGGGGGCGAGCCGCTCGCCGCGGAGGCGCCGGCCCCTGCGCCCGCCCGTGCCGCCCTCCGGGCGGCCCAGCCGCCCGCAGGAGGGTGCGGCAAGCCGTCTCGCGAGGACGTGGGCCCCTGCGCCCACCCTCACCCAGACTCCGTCCGGGGGACCCCCATCGCCCCGCGGCCCGATTGCCCGCAGGGGGGAGGGAGCCGGCGCGCAGCGCACAGCAGCCCGCGATGGGCCGTGGGGCGCGGGTCAGACGCGGGTGAGGGTGAGGAGTTCTCGGGCGGGGCCCACGGGGCGGTGGCCGGTGGGCCAGACGGCGCGGAGGTCGCGCCCGAGCCGCAGGGACGCGTCGAGCCGCACCGGCACCAGCCGCCGCGCCGCCACCTCCTCCGCGACCGCCAGCTCGCTGACCACCGCCGGCCCCGCCCCGCCGACGGCCGCCGTCTTCACCGCCGTCGTCGAGGACAGCTCGATCAGCGGCCGGGTGAGCCCGCCGAGCGCGACCTCCAGCACCTGCCGCGTCCCCGACCCCTCCTCGCGCAGGATCAGCGGTGTGCGGGCGAGCTCCTCGGCCGTCACCGGCTGCCGCCGCCGCGCCCACGGGTGCCCGGGCGCCACGACCACCAGCAGCAGGTCGTGCGCGACCACCGCCGAGTCCAGCCCCTCCGGCACGGTGAGCCCTTCCACGAACCCGAGGTCGGCCTCGTCGGACCGCACCCGCCGCGCCACCTCCGCCGAGTTGCCCGCGTGCAGCGACACCGCCGTGCCGGGCCGCCGCTCGCTCAGCGCGATCAGCCACCCCGGCAGCAGGTACTCGGCGATCGTCATGCTGGCCGCGACCCGCAGCCGCGAGTCCCGCCGGTCCTTGAGCGCCTGCGTGCCCGCGTCGAACGCCGCAGCCGCCTCGACCACCTTGCGGGCCCAGTCCGCCACCAGCTGCCCGGTGTCGGTGAGCCGGGAGCCGCGCGGCGAGCGGTCCACCAGGGCCAGCCCGAGGTGGCGTTCCATCGACCTCACCCGGCTGCTGGCCGCCGGCTGCGAGACGCCCAGTTCGCGGGCCGCCCGGCCCAGGCTCCCCAGCCGCGCCACCGCCAGCAGCAGCTCCAGCGCCCCGAGGTCCGGCACCCGGTGGGCGAGGGACCCGGCCACGTAGGAGGCGTCGTGCCGGGCGTCGTGCTGGTCGTCGGGGCGGCTGCTCATAACCTCAGCTTATGTCCTCATAGGAACGAGCCCTCTGCCCGCCCCTGGGCCCGCGCCGGACGCTGGGGGACATGATCCGCGCAGTACGTCATCTCGGCCCCAACTGGTACGCAGCCGTCATGGGCACGGCCGTCCTCGGCACCGCCGGCGCGGGGCTTCCCGCACCGCTCGGCGGGCTGCGCGGGCTCTGGGCCGGCCTGTGGGCGCTGTCCCTGCTGATGCTGGCGGCGCTGCTGACCGCCCGCGCCCTGCACTGGCGGCACCACGGCGACCAGGCCCGCCGCCATCTGCTGGACGTCGCCGTGGCCCCGTTCTACGGCTGCCTGTCGATGGCGCTGCTGGCCGTGGGCGGCGGCGCGGTGACGGTCGGCCGGGACTGGATCGGACTGCCCGCGGCCGTCGCCCTGGACGCCGCGCTGTTCACCGCCGGCACGCTGACGGGCCTGGCGGCGGCCGTCGCCGTCCCGTACCTGATGGTGGTGCGCCACCGCCCTTCCCTCGCCGACGCCGCGCCCGCCTGGCTGCTGCCGCTGGTCGCGCCGATGGTCTCGGCGGCGCTGGGCCCGCTGCTGGTCCCCCACCTGCCGGAGGGCGCCGCCCGGCGGACGATGCTCGCGCTGTGCCTGGCGCTCTTCGGCCTGAGCCTGCTGGCGGTGCTGGTGACCCTGCCCGCGGTGTTCGCCCGGCTCCTCACCGGCGGACCGCCGCCCCTGGCCCTCACCCCGACGCTGTTCCTGGTGCTGGGACCGCTGGGGCAGTCGACCACCGCCGCGGGGAACCTCGCGGCCGTCGCGCCGGGCACGGTCCCCGCCCCGTACGCCGAGGCCGCGGACGTGATGGCGGTGCTCTACGGCGTCCCGGTGACCGGCTTCGGCCTGCTGTGGCTGACGCTCGCCGCCGCCCTGGTGGTGCGCGCGGTCCGCGCGGGCATGGGCTTCGCGATGACCTGGTGGGCGTTCACCTTCCCGGTGGGGACCTGCGTGACCGGCGCGACCGCGCTGGGACACCGGACGGGCCTTGCCGTGTTCGACGCCCTCGCGGTGGCCCTGTTCGCGATGCTGCTCGCCGCGTGGGCCGCCGCCGCGTTCGGCACCGCCCGCGGCCTGTTCCGCGGCGACCTCCTGGCCGGCCCGGGGGCCGCTCCGGGGGCCGTTCCGGCGGGCGGGCGGGCAACCGCCGGGATGTCGCCGGCCACGCCCGTCACCGCTCCGGTGGAAGCCGCCGCCCCGGAAAACGCACCCGGGCGCACCCCGGCGACGGTCTGACCCCCTCCGCGGGACGGGGCGACGGGCCCCGCACCGCCCGGTCCTACCGCGCCCGGTCCTGCGTCGCCTCGATGTGCTCGGCCACCGCGACCACCACCACCCGCGTCCCCGGCTCGGTGGCCCGCCACCGGTGCCGGACCCCGCCGGTGAGGTAGAGCGTGTCGCCGCGCCCCAGCCGGTAGGCGCGGCCCTCGGCCTCGACCTCCACCGCGCCGTCGGCGACGTACATCAGCTCGTCGTTGCGGTGCTGGAACTCGCGCCCCGCGTCGTACTCCCCGCTGATCTCTGTGGCGTGCATCTGGTGGTGCCCGCGTACCAGCGTGCGGGTCCGCGTCTCCCCCACCGCCGGCACCGCGCTCTCGTCGCCGAAGCCCTCGCCGCGCACCAGGTCGACGCTGCAGGCCGGGTCGGCGGCCGCCAGCAGTTCCACCGCCGTGGTCCGCAGCGCGTCGGCGACCTTGTCCAGGGACCGCCGGCTGGGCCGCGCCCGCTCGTTCTCGATCTGGCTGAGGAACGGCACGGACAGGCCGCTGCGTTCGGCCACCGCGGCGAGGGTGAGCTCGAGCGCGCGTCGGCGCCGCCGGACGGCCGCCCCCACCCGAAGGGGCTGTTCCTTGTGGTCGCCCATCGCTCCGGCTCCCTCCCTCGCTGCTGTCGGCGCGCGCCCGAGAAGAACCGCGCGTACTCCATGGTGCGGGAAGTCCTGTCGAAGACTTCCTTGACCCCCGGCCCTGCGGCCAAACAGAACTCGACGAACCGTCACCGTCCGCGTCCGTCGCACGACGGACCGTGCGAACGGGTCCGACCCCGGCTGCGAGGGCAGCCGGGGTCGGAGCGTAGCACTACGTGGCCGTCCGGATCCTCCCCGTGCACGAGGAGACGTCCCAACCGGCGGCCGTCACCCGCCGGAGGTCATCCGGCCGGGCACGTCCGGGTGTTCCTCGAGCCAGGCCTCGACGGCCTGCGGCTCCTTCCCCTTGCCCCGGCGGACGATCTCCGCCTCGAGCGAGGCGAGCTCCTTCTCGGACATCCGGAAGCCCTTGATCCAGCCGGCGAGCCGCGGGTACCGCTCGGTGAAGTCCCCGGCGGCGATGGTGTGGATCTTGTTGCCCGCGCCCCAGGCCTTCTTCGGGTCGGCGAGCTTGGTCAGCTCGTACTCGTCGTAGGCCCAGTGCGGCGACCACAGGGTGACCGCCACCGGCTTCTTCTCCGCGTACGCCCGCTTGAGTTCGGCGAGCATGGCGGGGGTGGAGCCGTCGACCACCTCGTACTCGTCCTCGAGCCCGTAGGCCGGCAGGACGTCCTTCTTCAGCAGGTTCATCTCGCCGGTGCCCGGCTCGATGCCGATGATCCGGCCGTCGAACTCCTCGGCGCGGCCCCGGAGGTCCTCCATGGAGTCGACGCCCTTGACGTAGGAGGGCACGGCGATCTCCAGGGAGGTCGGTTCGTACCAACTGCCGAGGTCGGTCAGGTCGTCCTTGGTCTTCTCCCAGAAGTTGCTCTGGGCGTGCGGCAGCCAGGCGTCGAAGTTGAGGTCGACGTCCCCGCTCGCGAGGCCGGTGTAGACCGGGCCGACGTCCATCTGCTTGAGGTTCATCCGGTAGCCGCGCTCCTCCAGGACGTGCTTCCAGAGGTAGGTGACGGCGACGTCCTCCTCCCACGGGAACCAGGCGACCTCCAGCGGCTGCCGGGTCTCGGCGTCGCCCTTGCCGTCCTTCGCGCCCTGGAGCGGGGCCCACTTGTCGACCAGCTCGGGGTGCTTCTTCAGCCACGCCTTGACGGCCTTGTCCTGGTTGCCCTTGCCCGCGGCGTTGATCTCCGCCTCGAGCCCGGTGAGCTGCTTCTCGGACATCGAGAAGTCGCGCAGCCAGCCGGCCACGACCGGGTTCTCCTGCGAGTACCCGTCCCGCGCCAGCGTGTGGATCTTGTCGCCGGAGCCCCAGGCGCCCTCGGGGTCCTTCAGCTTCTTCAGTTCGAAGTCGTTGTAGGCCCAGTGCGGCGACCAGAGGGTGACGGCGATCGGCTTCTTCGCCGTGTAGGCACGCTTGAGCTCGGCGAGCATGGCCGGGGTCGAGCTGTCGACCACCTTGTACTCGTCCTTCAGCCCGTAGGCGGGCAGCACCTTGTTCTTCAGCAGCTCCATCTCGCCCGCGCTGGGCTCGATGCCGGTGATCCTCCCGCCGAACTCGTCGGCGCGGCCCTTGAGGTCGGCCATCGAGTCGATGCCGTCCATGTACGCGGGGACGGCCAGCTCCAGCGAGGTGGGCCCGTACCAGGCGCCCAGGTTCTCCACCTTGCCGCCGTGCTTCTTCAGGAAGGGGCCGGAGGTGGTGGGCAGCCAGGCGTCGGTCTGGAAGTCGATGTCGCCGTTGGCAAGCGCGGTGTACAGCGGCGCCACCTCGTACTGCTGCACCTCGACGTCGAAGCCGCGCTGCTCCAGCACGTTCTTCCACACGAAGGTGGAGGCGACGGCCTCCTCCCAGGTGACGTAGCCGATGGTGACCTTCTTGCCCTTGCCGACGTCCGCGGCGTCGCCGACGGCGGTGGCGGGCGCGGTGCCCGTCCCGCCGACCGCGCCGAGCAGGCCGGCGGTGAGCGCCAGCGCGACCACGCCGACGCCCGCGACGACCGGCCGGGGCCGGTAGGACAGCACCCGCGACAGCCCGGTGGCGCGCACGGCCGCGGCCGCGCGGCGGCCCAGCGGCGACAGCTCACGGCCCAGTGCGGAGGTCATCCGGTCGAGGTACACGGCGAGGATCACGATCGACAGGCCCGCCTCCGCGCCGAGCCCGACGTCGAGCTGCCCGATGGCCTCGTTGACCGCGCCGCCGAGCCCGCCGGTGCCGACCATGCCGGCGATGGCCGCCATGGACAGGCCCAGCATGATGACCTGGTTGACGCCCGCCATGACGGTGGGCAGCGCCAGCGGCAGCTGGACGCGCAGCAGCGTGTTGCGGCGGGTGGTGCCGAACGCCTCGGCCGCCTCGACCAGTTCGGGGTCGACCTGGCGGATGCCCAGCTCGGTGAGGCGGACGGCGGGGGCCACCGCGAAGATCAGGGTGGCGACGATGCCCGCGGGGGCGCCGGTGCCGAAGAAGATGATGGCCGGGATGAGGTAGACCATGGCCGGCAGGGTCTGCATGAAGTCCAGCACCGGGCGCACTGCGGCGCTCACCCGGTCCGAGCGGGCGGCCCAGATGCCCACCGGCACGCCCACGGCGAGCGCGATGACGGTCGCCACCAGCAGCAGCGCGAGCGTGGACATGGAGTCGGACCACAGGCCGAGCGCGTCCACGAACGCGAAGCCGAGGAAGCTGAGGAGGCCGGCCGACAGGCCGCGCAGCCGCCAGGCGACGACCGCCAGGATGCCGGTCATCAGCAGCGGCTCCGGCGCCTGCAGGACGGCGTCCAGCCCGTCCCAGGCGCCTTCGAAGACGGTCTTGCAGAGGTCGAAGAACCAGGCGAGGTGTGCGCGGAGCCATTCGACCCCGCTGTTGACCCACTCGCCGAAGGTGATGCGGGGCATCAGGCGGCCACCTCCCCGGCGCCGGCGGCCGGCCGGCCGCAGTCGGCGCTCCGCCGG
Source organism: Streptomyces sp. NPDC056600 (assembly GCF_042792855.1). Taxonomy (NCBI): domain Bacteria; kingdom Bacillati; phylum Actinomycetota; class Actinomycetes; order Kitasatosporales; family Streptomycetaceae; genus Streptomyces; species Streptomyces sp. NPDC056600. The sequence continues at coordinate 24,583 of NZ_JBHTVQ010000067.1, read as the reverse complement.
GTGCCCTCGGCGTCGTCGGGGTCGACGTCGCCGATCACCGCGACCAGCCGCTCCTGCGAGACGGTGCCGACCAGATCGCCCGCGGCGTCCACGACGGCGACGGGGTGGCCGGTGCGCGCGCCCAAGGCGCACAGCTCGTCGAACGGCGTGTCCGGGCCGGCCGCGGGACAGTCGCAGCCGGGCTTGCCGCCGCCGGCGGCGGGGTCCATCACGGAGGCCGCGGTCAGCACCTTGGAGCGGTCGACGTCCCGGATGAAGGAGGCGACGTACTCGCCCTCGGGGCGGACCAGGATGTCCTCCGCGGTGCCGATCTGCACGATCTCGCCGTCGCGCATGACGGCGATGCGGTCGCCGAGGCGCATGGCCTCGTTGAGGTCGTGGGTGATGAAGACGATGGTCTTGTGCAGGGTCTTCTGCAGTTCGAGCAGCTGGTCCTGCATCTCGCGGCGGATCAGCGGGTCGAGGGCGCTGAAGGACTCGTCCATCAGCAGCAGGTCGGCGTCGGTGGCCAGGGCGCGGGCGAGGCCGACGCGCTGGCGCATGCCGCCGGACAGCTCGTCGGGCCAGGACTTCTCCCAGCCCTCCAGGCCGCACAGGGCGAGCGACTCGGTGGCGCGCTTCTCCCGTTCGGCGCGCGGAACGCCCTGGACCTCGAGGCCGTAGGCGGCGTTCTGCAGCACGGTGCGGTGCGGGAAGAGCGCGAAGTGCTGGAAGACCATGCTGATGCGCCGTGAGCGCAGGGTGCGCAGCTCGGCGGCGGAGAGCGCGGACAGGTCCTGCCCGTCGAAGCTGACGCTGCCCGCGGTGGGCTCGAGCAGCCCGTTGAGCATGCGCAGCAGCGTGGACTTGCCGGACCCGGACAGGCCCATGACCACGAAGATCTCACCCGGCTCGACGGTGAAGGAGGCGTCGACGACGGCGGCGGTGACCCCGTCGGCCCTCAGCTCCTCGCGGTCGGCGCCCCCGCGCAGCCGCTCCACCGCCTGCTCGGGTCTTCTGCCGAAGACCTTGTAAACGTTCTCGGCCCGCAATCTGGATGACACGTTCAGCCTCTCGTCCTGCCGTCCGAACCCTCCGGCCCGTTGGCAACTGCAACGGCCGGACAAGAGCCGTGTCTGCCCGGGCCCTCCGGAGACAAACGCCTGTTCAGGGCCCCTTCACGGCACGCTCACATTCGTGTCCCGTCCGAGACACGCCCCAACCATCGGTACGGCAAGATGGCGAAGCGTGACCGGACGACTGATGCTTCTCGACACCGCCTCCCTCTACTTCCGCGCGTACTTCGGCGTGCCCGAATCGGTGAAGGCGCCGGACGGCATGCCGGTGAACGCCGTGCGCGGACTGCTGGACTTCATCGACCGGCTGGTCAAGGACCACCGGCCCGACGCGCTGGTGGCCTGCATGGACGCGGACTGGCGGCCGGCCTGGCGGGTGGAGCTGATCCCCTCCTACAAGGCGCACCGGGTGGCCGAGGAGCGCGAGGGCGGCCCGGACGCCGAGGAGGTTCCGGACACCCTCTCCCCGCAGGTCCCGGTGATCGAGGCCGTGCTGGACGCCCTCGGCATCGCCCGGGTGGGTGTGGCGGGGTACGAGGCGGACGACGTGATCGGCACCTTCACGGCGCGCGCGGGAGGGCCGGTGGACATCGTCACCGGCGACCGCGACCTGTTCCAGCTCGTCGACGACGCGCGCGGGGTGCGGGTGCTCTATCCGGTGAAGGGCGTCGGCAACCCGCAGATCATGGACGAGGCCGCCCTGCGCGAGAAGTACGGGGTGGACGGCCGCGACTACGTCGACCTGGCGCTGCTGCGCGGCGACCCGAGCGACGGCCTGCCCGGCGTCCCCGGCGTCGGCGAGAAGACCGCCGCCAAGCTGCTGGACCGGTTCGGCGACCTGGCGGGGATCATGGCCGCGGTGGACGACCCGTCCTCCGGCCTCACCCCGGCGCAGCGCCGCCGCCTGGACGAGTCGCGTCCGTACGTGGCGGTGGCGCCGAAGGTGGTGCGGGTGGCCTCCGACGTGCCGCTGCCCGAGGTCGACCCGACGCTGCCGAAGGGTCCGCGGGATCCGGAGATGGTCGAGGCCCTGGGGGCACGATGGAACCTGGGCGGCTCGCTCCAGCGGCTGCTGCTCACCCTGGAGGCGTGAGCGCGGCGCGAACGGGGCGGCGGTGGTCGAGCGGGAGCACCGTGTCCCGAGAACGCCGGCGACATTCTCGCCACATCGGACCGTCACCACTGATTCAGTGTTAGCTTAGGGGAGCCTAAGCTAACTGCAGGGAGGCCAGTCATGGCAGCGCGCCCCGTCCGCAAGTCTCCGCCCAAGCCGCATCTCGGGCGGGTGATCCGCACTCAGCGGCTCACCCCGCACATGCAGCGGGTGGTCTTCGGCGGCGAGGGGCTGTCCGCCTTCGAGGCGGGGACGCGTACGGACCACTACGTGAAGCTGGTGTTCCCGGCCGACGGCGTCGAGTACCCCGAGCCGTTCAGCATGGCCCAGGTCCGCGAGGAGTTCCCCCGGGAGCAGTGGCCGGTCACCCGCACCTACACGGTCCGCGCCTGGGACCCGGAACTGCGCGAGCTGACCGTCGACTTCGTGGTCCACGGCGACGAGGGCCTGGCCGGTCCCTGGGCCCTGGCCGCCCGTCCGGGCGACACGATGCTGATGCTGGGCCCCGGTGGCGCCTACGCCCCCGATCCCACGGCGGACTGGCACCTGCTCGTCGGTGACGAGAGCGCCCTGCCGGCCGTCGCCGCGGCCCTGGAGTCGCTGCCCGAGGGGGCGGAGGTCCGCGCGTTCCTCGAGGTCTCCGGCCCGGAGGACGAGCAGAAGATCGACACCGACGCGGAGATCGTCTGGCTGCACCGTGGCGACGCCCCGGTGGGCTCGCTGCTGGTCGAGGCCGTGGCGTCCCTGGAGTGGCCCGAGGGCCGCCCGCACGCCTTCGTGCACGGCGAGGCGGCCTTCGTGCGCGACCTGCGGCGGATGCTGCGCGTCGAGCGGCAGATCCCCCGTGAGGACCTCTCGGTGTCCGGCTACTGGCGGCTCGGGCACACCGAGGACCGCTGGCAGGCCGCCAAGCCCGAGTGGAACGCCGCGGTCGAGGCCGAGCAGGAGGGTGACGCCCCCGCGGGCGCGCCCGCCGCCCCCGCGGCAGCCGGGCCCGCCGACGCCGCCTCCGGGCGGGTATCCGCCCGGGTCCTCTCCCCCGCCGCCGCCTGACGGCCCCGGTCACCGCGCGCCGGCCCGGCCACCGCTCGACCGGTGCCGGGCCGGCGCGCGGTCGCCGCCTGACGGCCTGCCCCGCACCGGACGACATCTCACCCATGGCCCGCAGAAGCTCCGCCCCGCCCTCCCCGCTGCCGCAGCGCGACGGGGTCGATCCGGTGCGTGTCCGGCTGCCCGCGGGCGGCCCCGGCTCCACCGTGGGCGAGCACCTGCGGCTACGGCTGGCGGCGGAGGCCGGGGTGATCGACGCGATGTTCGCCGAGGGGGCGATCGTCGGCGCGGACGGGCGTCCGGTGGATCCGGCCACCCCCTACCGGGCCGGCCTGCACGTCTGGTTCCACCGGGAGCTGCCGCCCGAGGAACCGGTGCCGTTCCCGGTGGAGGTGGTGTACCGCGACGAGCACGTGGTGGTCGCCGACAAGCCGCACTTCCTGGCGACGACGCCGCGCGGCGCCCATGTCGCCGAGACCGCGCTGGCCCGGCTGCGGCGCGACCTGGGCATCCCCACGCTGACCGCGGCGCACCGGCTGGACCGGCTGACCGCGGGCCTGGTGCTGTTCACCGTGCGGCCCGGGGAACGGGGCGCCTACCAGGCGCTGTTCCGCGACCGGCGGGTCGCCAAGGAGTACGAGGCGATCGCTCCGTGGGATCCCTCGCTGGAGCTGCCCCGGGTGGTGCGCAGCCGTCTGGTGAAGGAGCGCGGTTCGCTGACCGCCCGTGAGGTCGAGGGCGAGCCGAACGCGGTGAGCCGGGTGGAGCTGCTGGAGCGGCGCGGGGGCCTGGGCCGGTACCGGCTGCTGCCGGAGACGGGGCAGACCCACCAGCTGCGCGTCCACCTGTGCGCGCTGGGGGTGCCGATCCTCTGGGACCCGCTGTACCCCGTGGTGGCTCCGGAGGCCGCCCGCGGCGACTTCTCCCGGCCGCTGCAGCTGCTGGCCCGCGAGCTGCGCTTCACCGACCCGGTGACGGGGCTGCGGCACGCGTTCCGCAGCGGGCGCGAGCTGGAGGGATGGCCCTCGCAGCCCGCGCCCCAGGGGCGGGGCGGTCAGCCCACCGAGGAGTAGGCGACCACGCCGCGCAGCAGCGCGTCGACGGCCTTGCGGGCCGTCCTCGGCACGGTCGACCCCTCGGAGGGGGCCGCCGCGGCGATCTGGCCGAGCACGTCGATGACCTGCTTGCACCAGCGCACGAAGTCGCCGGCCGGCATCTCCGCCTCGCGCAGCACCTCGTCCAGCCCCTTGTCGGAGGCCCACATGTAGGCCGCCCAGGCGAAGCCGAGGTCCGGCTGACGCTGGCCCACGCCCTCGGTCTGCCGGATGCGGAAGTCCTCCTCCAGCGCGTCGAGCCGGCCCCAGATGCGGACCGTCTCGTCCAGCGCGGCCTTGGCCTTGCCGGAGGGCACCTTGGGCGCCATGGCGTCGTCACCGGCGCGGGACTCGTAGACCAGCGCCGAGACGCAGGCCGCGAGCTCGGCCGGCTGCAGACCCTCCCAGACGCCGGCCCGCAGGCACTCGCTGGAGAGCAGGTCCAGCTCGCCGTACAGGCGCGCCAGCCTCCTGCCGTGCTCGGTGACCTCGTTGCCGCGCAGGTAGTCCAGCTCGGTCAGCAGGGCGACGATCCGGTCGAAGGTGCGGGCGATGGTGTTGGTCCGGCCCTCGATCCGCCGCTCGAGCTGCGAGGTGTCGCGCATCAGCCGGTGGTACCGCTCTGCCCACCGGGCGTGGTCCTCGCGGTCGCCGCAGCCGTGGCAGGGGTGCGCCCGCAGGGCGGTGCGCAGCCGCTTGATCTCGCGGTCGTCGGCGGCCTCGGCACGGCGCTTGCGGTGCCGCTCGGGCGCGATGTGGCCGGCCTTGGTGCGCAGCGCGGAGGCCAGGTCACGGCGGGACTGCGGGGAGCGGGCGTTGAACGACCGGGGGACGCGCATCCGGTCCAGTGCCTCCACCGGCACCGGGAAGTCCATCTCCGCCAGCCGCTTGACCTGGCGCTCGGCGGTGAGCACCAGCGGGCGCGGCCCGTCGTGCCGGTCGATCCCGCGGTGGCCGTCGGTCCGCCCGGCGGGCAGGCCCGGGTCGAGGACGAGGGCGAGCCCGGCGTACTTGCCGGTGGGCACGTGGATGATGTCGCCGGGCTTCAGCTTCTCCAGGGAGGCGGCCGCCTCGGCGCGGCGCACGTGGGCGCCCTGCCGGGCCAGCTCGTTCTCCCGGTCCTTCAGCTCGCGGCGCAGCCGGGCGTACTCGTCGAAGTCGCCCAGGTGGCAGGTCATGGCCTCCTTGTAGCCGGAGAGACCCTCCTCGTTCTTCTGCACCTGCCGGGAGATCCCGACCACCGACTTGTCGGCCTGGAACTGGGCGAAGGAGGTCTCCAGCAGTTCGCGCGAGCGGTGCCGCCCGAACTGCTCGACGAGGTTGACGGCCATGTTGTACGAGGGCTTGAAGCTGGAGCGCAGCGGATAGGTGCGGGTGCCCGCGAGACCGGCCAGGTGCTCGGGGTTCATCGCGCGCTGCCACAGGACCACGGCGTGGCCCTCGACGTCGATGCCACGGCGGCCGGCCCGGCCGGTGAGCTGGGTGTACTCGCCGGGGGTGATGTCGGCGTGGGTCTCGCCGTTCCACTTGACCAGCTTCTCCAGCACCACGGAACGGGCGGGCATGTTGATGCCCAGCGCCAGCGTCTCGGTGGCGAAGACCGCCTTGACCAGGCCGCGGACGAAGAGCTCCTCGACGACCTCCTTGAAGCTCGGCAGCATGCCGGCGTGGTGGGCGGCGATGCCGCGCTCGAGGCCTTCCAGCCACTCGTAGTAGCCGAGGACGTGCAGGTCCTCCGCCGGGATGGAGGCGGTGCGCTCCTCGACCAGGTCGCGGACCTTCTGGCGGGCCTCGTCGTCGTTGAGCCGGAGCCCGGCGTAGAGGCACTGCTGGACGGCCGCCTCGCAGCCGGCCCGGCTGAAGATGAAGGTGATCGCGGGGAGCAGGCCCTCGGCGTCCAGGCGCTCGATGACCTCCGCCCGGCTGGGCGTCCAGACGCGGGAGCGCGAACGCCGCTCGCGCTCCCGGTCGGCCTCGCGCATCATCTTGCCGCGGCGGCGCTCCTGGTAGGACGGGCGGGCGGCCTCCAGCCGGGCCATCCGGGTCAGGTCCGGGTTGACGGCCTTGCGGCTGCCCTCGGCCTCCTCGAAGAGGTCGTACATCCGGCGGCCGGCCAGCACGTGCTGGAACAGCGGCACGGGGCGGTGCTCGGAGACGATCACCTGGGTGTCGCCGCGCACGGTGTCCAGCCAGTCGCCGAACTCCTCGGCGTTGGAGACGGTCGCGGAGAGGGAGACCAGGGTGACGGACTCCGGGAGGTGGATGATCACTTCCTCCCAGACCGCGCCGCGGAAGCGGTCGGAGAGGTAGTGCACCTCGTCCATCACCACGTAGCCGAGGCCGAGCAGGGTCTGCGACCCGGCGTACAGCATGTTCCGCAGCACCTCGGTGGTCATCACGACCACCGGGGCGTCGGAGTTCACGCTGTTGTCACCGGTGAGCAGGCCGACCTTGTCGGCGCCGTAGCGGCGGCACAGGTCGGAGTACTTCTGGTTGGAGAGCGCCTTGATGGGCGTGGTGTAGAAACACTTCTTGCCCTGTTCCAGGGCGAGGTGGACGGCGAACTCGCCGACGATCGTCTTGCCGGAGCCGGTGGGGGCCGCGACCAGCACGCCCTTGCCGGCCTCCAGCGCCGTGCAGGCCTCTATCTGGAACGGATCGAGGCCGAAGTCGTACATCTCGCGGAACGCGCCGAGTGCCGTGGCTTGCTCCGCGGCGCGCCTGCGTGCTGCCGCGTACCGCTCGGCGGGAGAGAGATCCTCTGTCATCGTACGTTCGAGCGTACCCGTCGGCGCCGACAACCGAACGATCTTTTGCGGGGCCCTTCGGCGACCCGGCGGCCTCAGGCGGCTCCCGCCACCCGCACCGCGCCGGGGACGCACTCGGCGCTGATCGGCAGCGGGCCGAGCCGCTCCCCGTCGACGTAGGCGGTCAGCCCCGGCGCCGTCAGCTCGACCCGCGAGGCGCGGTAGGTGGTGACGACGGGGTGGTCGACGTGCGTCCCCTTGTAGACGCGGGGGAAGACCTTGAGCAGCGTGGTGCGGCTGCAGCCGCCGACGACGGTGACGTCGAAGAGCCCGTCGCGCAGGTCGGCGCCGGGGCAGATGCGCATGCCGCCGCCGTAGGAGGAGCCGTTGCCGACGGCGACCAGGGTCGCCTCGACGTCGCGCGTCGCGCCCCCGTCGAGGGTGAGCCGGTACGGCAGCGGCTTGAAGGCGGCGAGCTCGGCGACGATCGCCAGGTCGTAGCGGAAGCGGCCGACCGGCAGCTTCATCCGGTTGCCGCGGTCGTTGACCCGCGAGTCGAACCCGGTGGCGATCACGGTGCCGAACCAGCGCCCGTTCACCCGGCCCAGGTCGATCGCGGTGAGCCGGGACTCCTTCAGCGCGCCGGCGATCCGCCGCGCCGCTGCCGCCGGGTCGCGCAGCGGGAGGCCGAGGGCGCCCGCGAAGTCGTTGCCGGTGCCGACCGCCACCACGCCGAGGGGGGTGTCGGTGCCGGCCACGGCCTGCAGGGCGAGGTGGACCAGCCCGTCGCCGCCGACGGCCACCAGGGCGCCCGTGCCGCCGGCCACGGCCTCGCGGGCCCGGGTCAGCGCGTCGTCGGCGTCGAGCCCGACGACGGTGCGCACGGAGAATCCCGCGTCCCGGAACGCCGACGCGGCCGGCTGCGCCGCGTGGGCGCCCCGGCCGCGTCCCGCGGTGGGGTTGACGAAGAGCACTATCTCGCTGGTCACGGCGGCACCTTACGAGGTCCGCGTGCCGGAGGGGAGCCCGGTCAGGTCACGTCGTCGTAACCGTTGATCCGGTCGGGCCGGTCCGTGCGCCCGCCGTCGGCCTGCTCGGGGAGCATCGGCGCCGCGGCGACCGGTTCCACCGCCTCGACCGGCTCGGGCGTCAGGTCCAGCTCGGAGGCCTCGTCGTCCGCCGGTCCCAGCTCGTCGCGGCGCGTGCGGCGCCGGTCGTTGAGCAGCGAGATCCCGGAGGCGGCGAAGTACAGGACCCAGATGGGGCCCGCGAGCGCCAGCATGGAGATCGGGTCGGTGCTGGGCGTGGCGATCGCCGCGAAGAGCGTGATGCCGAGGATCATGCCCCGCCACCAGCCGGCGATCTTCTTGCCGGAGAGCACCCCGCCGAAGTTGAGCATCACCAGCAGGAGCGGCAGCTCGAAGGAGAGGCCGAACACGATGACCATGCGCATGATCAGCTGGAGGAGGTCGTCCAGCGGCAGCTGGTTGTCGCTGCCGATGATCGAGAACTCCAGCATGACCGACGCCATCTTGGGCAGCGACCAGTAGGCGAAGTAGCCGCCCATGGTGAAGAGCGGGAACCCGGCCGCCACGAAGGCGTACGCGTACCGCTTCTCGTGGCGGTGCAGGCCCGGGGCGAGGAAGCCCCAGAGCTGGTACAGCCACACCGGCGAGGCGAGCACCACACCGGACGTCAGGGCGACCGTGAGGGCGAGCGTGAACGGGCTCAGCAGGCCGTTCTGCACGATCCGCGCGCACGTCGTCTCGTTGGTGTTCTCCGCGAGCTCCGCGAAGCTGTAGTCGCAGCCGACCGCCTCGAGGACAGGATCCGTGAAGAACTGGATGATGTCCTTGTAGAAGAAGGCGGCGACGACCGTGGCGACGACGATGGCCAGCAGGGACTTGACGAGCCGGTTGCGCAGCTCACGGAGGTGTTCCGCGAGGGGCATCCGCCCCTCGGGGTCCCTCTCCTGTTTGCGGGCAGACTTGAGCAACCCACGTCCTCATCTCGTGCGGCGGACCGGAGCCTTGGGCTCCGGTCCGGACGTCAGCGCTTGGTCGTGTCGGTCGGCTCGGCCACCGGACGCGAGCTGGTCACGTCACCGGGGGCGGCCTGGATGACACGCGGCGCCGGCTCCTCGGAGGCGGGCGGACCGGCGGGGGCCGCCTCGTCCTTCTTGCCCTCTTCCTTCATCGCCTTGGCCTCGCTCTTGAGGATGCGGGCGGACTTGCCGAGGGACCGAGCCATGTCCGGCAGCTTCTTGGCGCCGAACAGCAGCAGGATGACGACGAGGATCAGAATGATCTCGGTAGGTCCGAGCCGTCCCATAAGTCTTTACCTTCTCACCGAGGCCAGTGGGGGTGTGTGGCTTTCGGGGCGGACGCGCGTCCTGCCTCCGTAAGCGATCGTAACGTCCGGGCGTGAACGACAGGCGTCCCGCGGACGTACTCCCGGTCACACGAGCCGATGCCTCGTTCCCCGGCCCGCGAAGATGCAGCGTACCTGGCGCCGCCCCCGCTCGAACAGGGTCGGTCAGGTCGGCCGCACCGGGTTTTGGGACCTTCGGCGCTCACCGGGACGGGGGGTTCCCACAGGTGAGCGCCGCGACGGCTCACAGACTTCCGGCCGCCCGGGCGGTGCGTTCCGCGGCCTGTTCGAGGTCCGCCGAGGCCAGGGCGATCCGGCGGGCCGAGGCCTCGACCTGCGTCCCCAGCCGTCGCGCCTCGACGAACACCCGTACGGCCAGCACGCCGAGCACGGCCGTGCCGAGGAAACCGAGGGCGACGGCGAGCATCGCCCAGAACATCGCACCGGACATGGCAGGAGCCTACGCGCCCGCCGGCGCGGCGCCCGCACCGGCGGGGTCGGCCGGTGCGGCGGGGTCGGCCGGTGCGGCGGGACCGCCGGGCACGGCGGAACCGGCAGCGCCCAGCGCCTGGGCGGCGTCGAACAGACCCTCGCCGCCGCCCTCGCCGTAGGCGGCCAGCGCCTCGCCGGCCGCGCGACGCGCGCTCTCCGCGAGCTCCACCGGGGCGACGATCCGCCCGTCCGGGCCCAGCCGCAGCGCCAGGCGGCGCAACGACTCGGGCGCGGGGGTGCGGATGGTGACCCGCAGCCCGCCGTCGGGCAGTTCCTCGGCGGCCTCGTGCGGGTAGTACTCGGCGACCCAGCGGCCGGCCGGGCCGACCTCGACCACGACCTCCGGGTCGTCGGCGGAGGGCTGGACCAGCCCGGCGGACAGGTCGCGCGGCTCGATCCGCGGCGGCTCGGAGGGCTCGTCGAGGATGCGGATCTCGGCGACCCGGTCCAGCCGGAAGGTGCGACGCGCCTCGGAGCGGCGGCACCACGCCTCGACGTAGGTGTGGCCGACGCTGACCAGGCGGATCGGGTCGATCTCCCGCTCGCTGACCTCGTCGCGGGCGGGCGACCAGTAGCGGATCCACAGCCGGCGGCCCTCGGAGATGGCCCGGTCGACGTCGGCGAAGACGCCGCCCTCCGACTCGAAGGTCACCGACAGGCGGGAGCTGGCCTCGGCGCTCTCGCCGGCGGCGGCCTCCACCTTGGCGGTGGCGCGCAGCAGCGCCTGCCGGTCGCCCTCCCGCAGACCGGGCAGGGTGGCGACGGCGCGCGCGGCGACCAGCAGGGCGGTGGCCTCGTCGGAGGCGAGCCGCAGCGGCTGCGCGGCCTCGGCGCCGAGCGCGGCCGGGTTGTGCCACCAGATGCGCTCGCCGTCGGTGTCGATGTCGAGCAGGTCGCCGCCGCGGAAGCTGGTGCCGCACATGGGCAGCAGTTCGAGGTCGGCGATCAGCTCGTCACCGCTGACGCCGAAGGCGCGGGCCACGTCGGCGACCCGGGCGCCGGGGCGCTCGCGCAGGTAGGTGACCAGGGAGAGCATCCGGCGGGTCTGGTCGATGGCGTTGGCGGGGCGGTTCCCCCGGCTGGTCGTCATGCTCGCCTTCCCCTCGTCGATGCGGCCCGCGTCGACGTCGTCGATGTCTGCGTCTCGCTCATCGCCCGCGCCCTTCAGCCCTTGGCCACGGCGCGCAGCCGGTCGATCACGTCGGCCCGCAGTTCGGCCGGCTCCAGGGCCACCACGTCGGGCCCGAACTCGACCAGCAGGGCGTCGAGGCCGTGGCCGTACGGGATCTCGACCTCGTCCCAGCCGCCGTCGAGCGGGCGGACGGCGGTGGCGCGGGCGCGCAGCGGGTAGCCGCAGCCGGCCCGGAGCCGGATCAGCGCGGAGCGCTCGGCGCTCTCCCCCGCCCAGCGGGCCACCGTCTCGCGGACGCGGACGACGTCGGGGACCTCGGCGGTGAACGCTCCGGCGCGGGTGCGGACCTTGCCGGTGATGCGGGAGAGGCGGAACACCCGCTCGGCGCCGCGGTCGCGGTCCCAGCCGGCCAGGTACCAGTGGCCGCGCCAGCACTCGAGCGCCCAGGGCTCGACCTGGCGGGGCTCGGGGGCGGCGGCGGTGGCTTTGCGGTAGTCGAAGACGACCGGACGGCGGTCGCGGCAGGCCAGCATCAGCGGCTCGAAGGCGGCCTCGTGGACGGGGATGCGCGGTTCGAGGGCGCCGTGGGCGGCGTACGGGTCGACGTCCTCGGGCAGTCCGGCGGCGCGCAGCTTCTGCAGGGCGCCGCTGGCCGCTCCGGCGAGCCGGGCCTGCTGCCAGACGCTGGCGGCGAGGCCGAGCGCGGCGGCCTCCTCGGCGTCCAGCGTGATCGGCGGCAGCTGGTTGGAGTCGTGGCGGGCGAGGTAGCCGACCTCGCCGTCGAGGTTCTCGACGGTCTCGATGACCAGTCCGAGCTCCCGCAGGTCGTCCTTGTCCCGCTCGAACATCCGGTTGAACGACTCGTCGGTGGTGGCCTCCATGTAGGCCTCCAGGGACGCGCGCAGTTCACGCTTGCTGAGCGGGCGCCGGGTGCCCAGCAGGCACAGTGCCAGGTTCATCAGCCGCTCTGCCTTGGCAATCGCCATCGACGACCTACGCCCTCTCCCTCGTCACTTCAGACGGACGACCGTACCGCTCCGGGGGGCCGGTGGGGAAATTCCGCGGGCCCGCGGAAGGGCCCGCGGAATCGGCACAGGGTCCGCGCCCTGACGGACGCGGACCCTGAGGAGCCCCCTGTGATCGTTTCCGATCACGCACCGACCGCCCGAGGGCGGTCGCGGATCAGACCGAGACCAGGTCGCAGACGAAGATCAGCGTCTCGCCGGGGCCGATGGCGCGGCCCGCGCCGCGGTCGCCGTACGCCAGGTTCGGCGGGATGATCAGCTGGCGGCGCCCGCCGACCTTCATGCCCTGCACGCCCTTGTCCCAGCCGCTGATGACCTGCCCGATGCCGAGCTGGAAGCGCAGCGGGGTGCCGCGGTTCCAGGACGAGTCGAACTCCTCGCCGGAGGAGAAGGACACGCCGACGTAGTGGACGGAGACGACGTCGCCCGCCTTGGCCTCCTCGCCGTCGCCCTCCCAGATGTCCTTGATCTCGAGGTCCGCCGGCGGCTCGCCGCCCGGGAAGTCGACCTCGGGCTTCTCGATGCTCACGAATCTGTCTCCTGCTGATGGACGAAAAGATGCAACCGGATCAGTCTCCCATCCCGGGCGTCACATCTTCGCCAGCAGGTCCACGGTGAAGACGAGCGTCGAGTCCTTCTTGATGGGGCTGCCCTGCGGCGGGTTGTCGCCGTAGCCGAGGTCCGGCGGGATGACGATCAGGACGCGGCTGCCGACCTTCTTGCCGGCCAGGCCCTGCGCCCAGCCGGGCACGACCTGCTGCAGCGAGAACGAGGTCAGCTCGCCGCGGCTGTAGGTGGAGTCGAACTCCTTGCCGTCGGCCCACAGCACGCCCTTGTACTGGACGAGGACGGTGCTGTCCTGGGCCACCTCGGGGCCGTCGCCCTCGAGGACGTACTCGGAGACCAGCTTCTTCGGCGGGTCGCTCTTGGGGACCTCGACCGAGGGGGCCTTGCCGTCGGTGTTGGTGCCCACCTTCGGCAGCGCGGCGTCGGAGGAGGCCACCTTCTTGCCGTCGGCGGAGCTGCGGGAGTTGAAGGTGTTCTCGATGTCCACCACGAACACCAGGGTGTCGTCGCCCTTGATGCCGGCCTGCTCGTTGCCCTGCTCCCCGTAGCCCCAGGTGGGCGGGACGGCCATCATGACGCGGCTGCCGGTCTTCTTGCCGGCCAGCCCGTAACGCCAGCCGTCGATGATGCCGCCCTGCGCGAGCTGGATGAGGATCGGCGTCTTGCGGTCGTAGGAGTTGTCGAAGACCTTGGCGTCGTCCCAGGTCTGGCCGAGGTACTGCGCCTGGATGAAGTCCTTCTCGGCGACCGTGCGGCCGTTGCCGGCGATCAGCGTGCGCACGGCGAGGTCCTTCGACGGTTCCCCGTTGCCCTTGGCCACCGTCGGCTTCTCCCCGAAGGCCGTGCCGCTGGTGATCTTCGGGAGCGGACCGTCGACGATCTTCGGCGACGGCGCCGGGGTGGGGGACTGCGGGGACGGCTTGCCGGACGGGTCCGCCTCCTTGTCCGACGAGTCGGATCCACAGGCGGAGAGGGTGGCCAGTCCCGCGGGAACGGCCAGGAGGAGTGAGCGTCGGCGCACGATGGGGGCCTCTATCGATCGATCTTCGAGTTGGCTTCGCGCGTCACTCTACGGCGTTCGGGCCCCACGGCCCCCGAACGAGCACGCGGGGGCCGCGGATCGGATCCGCGGCCCCCGCGTGCGGTGCGGCCTCGCTCGCCGGTGCGGCCGAAGGCCGGTGCTCACATGCCGGCGATCAGCTTCTCCACCCGGTCGTCGACCGAGCGGAACGGGTCCTTGCACAGGACCGTGCGCTGGGCCTGGTCGTTGAGCTTGAGGTGGACCCAGTCCACCGTGAAGTCGCGGCGCTGTTCCTGGGCCCGCTTGATGAAGTCCCCGCGCAGCCGGGCCCGCGTGGTCTGCGGCGGCACCGACTTGCCCTCGAAGATCTTGACGTCGTTGCAGATCCGCTTGGCCTGGCCGTTGCGCTCCAGCAGGTAGTAGAGGCCGCGGCGGCGGTGGATGTCGTGGTAGGCGAGGTCTATCTGGGCGACCCGCGGGTTCGACATGGTCATGTTGTGCTTGGCGCGGTAGCGCTCCAGCAGCTTGTACTTGATCACCCAGTCGATCTCGGTGGCGACCCGGTCCAGGTCCTCCTCCTCGATCGCGTCCAGGGTGCGGCCCCACAGCTCCAGGACCTGCTCGACGACGCCGGTGCGGATGCCCCGCCGGTCGACGAACTCGCAGGCCTTCTCGTAGTACTCGCGCTGCACCTCGAGGGCCGAGGCCTCCCGGCCGCTGGCCAGGCGCACCTTGCGGCGGCCGGTGAGGTCGTGACTGACCTCGCGGATGGCCCGGATCGGGTTCTCCAGGGTGAGGTCGCGCATGACCGTGCCGGCCTCGATCATGCGCAGCACCAGGTCGGTGGCCCCGACCTTGAGCAGCATGGTCGTCTCCGACATGTTGGAGTCGCCGACGATCACGTGGAGCCGGCGGTAGCGCTCGGCGTCCGCGTGCGGCTCGTCCCGGGTGTTGATGATGGGCCTCGATCGGGTGGTCGCCGAGGAGACGCCCTCCCAGATGTGCTCGGCGCGCTGGCTGACGCAGTACACCGCGCCGCGCGGGGTCTGGAGGACCTTGCCCGCGCCGCAGAGCAGCTGCCGGGTGACCAGGAACGGGATGAGGATGTCCGCCAGCCGGGAGAACTCGCCGTGCCGGGCCACCAGATAGTTCTCGTGGCAGCCGTACGAGTTGCCGGCCGAATCGGTGTTGTTCTTGAAGAGATAGACGTCGCCCGCGATTCCCTCCTCGTGCAGGCGGCGTTCCGCGTCGACGAGAAGTCCTTCGAGAATGCGCTCGCCGGCCTTGTCGTGGGTGACGAGCTCCGTCACGTTGTCGCATTCGGGTGTTGCGTATTCCGGATGCGAACCCACGTCGAGATAGAGGCGGGCGCCGTTTCGCAGAAACACGTTGCTGCTGCGGCCCCATGACACGACACGCCGGAAGAGGTACCGCGCCACCTCGTCAGGCGACAGACGGCGCTGTCCCCTGAACGTGCACGTGACGCCGTACTCGTTCTCCAGCCCGAAAATGCGGCGGTCCATGTCTGAACATTACGCCCGATCACCCGAGCTGAAACGGGGTTCGACGGTCCGATTCGGATCATTTTCCGATCCGGCGGCGACTCTCCCGAGATTTCGCGGCCTGGCGAGGACGCCGCGGGAGGCGAGCAGGACCACCAGCGACACCGTTCCGGCGACGGCCGGGACGGCGAAACCGGCACGGGTGCCCAGACTCTCCAGGACCGGCCCGGCCACGCCGGTGCCGACCGAGGAACCGACGGTGAAGGTGGTGACCAGCCAGGAGAACGCCTCGGTGACCGTGCCGCGCGGGGCGTGCCGGTCCACCAGGACGAAGGCGCAGGCGATGGTGGGCGCCAGGAACACGCCGGCCAGTGCGGCCAGCAGGGTCATCGGTGTGGGGCCGGGCATGGCGATCAGCGGGAGGTAGCCGAGGGCGAGGGCGGCCACCAGGCCCTTCAGGCGGCGCTCGGGGGCGCCCGCCCACTCGCGGGCGCCGTAGAGCCCGCCGCCGACCAGCGCGCCGAAGCCGAGGGCGGCGAGCAGGACGGCGTACACGGCGTCGCCGTCGGGTCCGGTGCGGTCGGCGTAGGCGGCCGCGGCGACGGTGATGGAGCCCAGGGCGATGCCGACGAAGAACAGCGCGCCCAGCAGGACCAGCAGCCCGCCCGAGCGCAGGGCGCCCAGCCAGTGCGCCTCACGAGGCGCGGACCGCCAGGCCCGGGAGGGCGGCGAGAGGACCACGGACAGGGCGCCGAGCACGCCGATCGCGTTCAGCGCCAGCAGCGCGGCCATCGGCGACCACACGGCCACGAAGAGGGAGACCAGCAGGGGGCCGACGGTGAACATCACCTCCTGGGCCACCGCGTCCATGGCGTAGGCGGTGTGGATCTGGTCGTCGCGGCGCAGCACGGAGGGCCACAGCGCGCGCAGCCCGCCCTCGAGCGGCGGAGTGAACAGGCCCGCGCCGACCGTGGCCAGGTAGGCGACGGGCAGCGGGTCGAGGCCGGTGACGGCGAAGACGGCCATCGACGCGGCGGCCAGCACGGCGGCGGGCAGCTGCACCCGCGGCTGGCCGTGCAGGTCGACCAGGCGGCCGAGCACCGGCTGGCCGACCGCGTTGGCGAGGCCGTACACGGCGGCCAGCACGCCGGCCAGGCTGTAGGAGCCGCCCTCGGCCCGGACGAACAGGACGATGGCGATGGCCGAGGTGGCGTTGGGCAGCCGGCCCACCAGCGTTCCTGTCAGCAGACGCGCGGCATGCCGGGCCTTGAGGATCTCCAGGTACCGCGAAAACATGCAGCGCCCTCCGTTTTACGTATAACTTGAATGTCATACGTAGCATGTTCGACGTCCTGTAGTCCAGACCGGAGAAGTGCCGACGATGCCCTCACCAGGCAAGACCCGTCCGACGAGCCGGGACGTGGCCCGAGTCGCCGGCGTCTCGCAGGCCTCCGTCTCCCTCGTCCTGGGCGACAAGTGGCACGGCCGGATCTCCGCGCCCACCGCGGAGCGGGTCCGCGAGGCGGCCCGCACCCTCGGCTACCGGCCCAACCTGGCGGCGCGCAACCTGCGCACCGGCAGCGCCCGGACGGTCCTGCTGGTGGTCCCCTCGCTGACCACGCACTTCTTCGCGGGGGTGCACACCGGCGCCGCCCGGGTGGCCGCCGCGCACGGGTTCTCCATCGTGCTGTACCCGTCCCCGGCCGGCGTGGGCACGGCGCGCGACCCCTTCGCCTCGGCCCCGGCGGCTCTGGACGGCGTGCTGGCCTCCTCCATGGCCGCCCCGGCGCTCACCGTGCTGCGCGGCGACCGGCTGCCGCTGGTGATGCTGGACAGCGAGCCCGACGCCGCCCCGGGCACCGCGACGGTCAACCTGGACATCGCCGACGGCGTCCGCCAGGTGGCCGACCACCTGCTGGGCCTGGGCCACCGGCGCATCCTGCACCTGCGGGCCGACGTGGCGTCCTGGACCTTCGCCCAGCGGGCCCACGCGCTCGAGGAGCGGCTCGCCGCCGTGCCGGGCGCCACGCTGGTGACCGCGGCGTCCTCGATCACCGCCGACCACGGCCGCGCCGCCGTGGAGAGCGCGCTGACCGCCCCCGGGCCCCGGCCGACCGCGGTGGTCTGCGACGACGACATGCTCGCGGTGGGCGCCTACAAGGCGGCCCGCCGGCTGGGACTGCGGGTGCCGCGCGACCTCTCGGTCACCGGGGTGGACGACCAGGTGCTCGCGAAGGCCCTGGAGCCGGAGCTCACCACCGTACGGCTGGACGCGGAGCTGACCGGCGAGCGCGGCATGGAGGCCCTGCTGTCGGTGATCGAGGGCCGCGCCCCGGTGACCCACGACATCCCGGTGGAGCTGGTCGTCCGCGGCTCGACGGCGCCCGCGCCCCGGACATGACCGTGCCGCGCGGTCACGGCGCGCTGCCGTCACCACGCGGCACGGTCACATCCTCCGGCCGGGGTCGCCCGGACCGGGTCACTCCTCGGAGGCGTCCTCCGGGTCCTCGCTCTTCCCGGCGTCCGCCGCCGCGGTGCCGCCCTCGCCGGCGCCGGTGAGCAGCCGCTCCAGGCGCGGTCCGGTGATCCGGCGGAACTTCCTGCGCTGCGGCCGGGTGCGGTCCAGCACGGCCACCTCGAGGCGCTCGGCGGGGATCTCCCGCTCCGAGCCGCTGGTGTCGCGGGAGAGGGCCTGCACGGCCAGCTTGAGCGCCTCGGCGAGGGTCATGCCCTCCCGGTGGCGCTGGTCCAGGTAGGAGCTGATCTGCTCGGCGTTGCCGCCGACCGCGACCGAGCCGTGCTCGTCCACGATCGAGCCGTCGTGCGGCAGCCGGTAGATCTGGTCGCCCTCGGGGGTCTCCCCGACCTCGGCCACCACCAGCTCGACCTCGTAGGGCTTCTCCCCCGCGCTGGAGAAGATGGTGCCCAGCGTCTGCGCGTACACGTTGGCCAGGCCGCGCGCGGTCACGTCGCCCCGGTCGTAGGTGTAGCCGCGCAGGTCCGCGTAGCGCACGCCGCCGATGCGGAGGTTCTCGTACTCGTTGTACTTGCCCGCCGCGGCGAACCCGATCCGGTCGTAGATCTCGCTGAACTTGTGCAGCGCGCGGGACGGGTTCTCACCGACGAAGACGATGCCGTCGGCGTACTGCAGCACGACCAGACTGCGGCCGCGCGCGATGCCCTTGCGGGCGTATTCCGCCCGGTCCGCCATCGCCTGCTGGGGTGAGACATAGAACGGCGTCGACACCGGTTATCCGTCCCTTTCCGTCGATTCCGTCGAAGAGTCTGTAGGGGTCACAGGGCTCGTCCTGATGGTCCGTGGGGCCGCGACGGGCCGTCAGAGCAGCGCGGCACGGGGGCCGTCGGGCTCCTCGAGCCGGCGGTCCAGGACCGAGCGGGCGATCTGCGAGGACTCCTGGTCCGTCAGCCGGCGGAACCCGTCCTCGGTGATCACGGTGACGATCGGGAAGATCCGGCGGGCCATGTCGGGGCCGCCGGTCGCCGAGTCGTCGTCGGCCGCGTCGTACAGGGCCTGGACGACCAGGGTGGTGGCCTGTTCCTCCGTCAGGTCCTCGCGGTAGAGCTTCTTCATCGAGCCGCGCGCGAACAGCGAGCCGGAGCCGGTGGCCGCGAAGCCCGCCTGCTCGTCGGAGCGGCCGCCCGTGACGTCGTAGGAGAAGATCCGGCCCTTGCCGCGGTCGAGGTCGTACCCCGCGAACAGCGGCACCACGGCCAGGCCCTGCATGGCCATGCCGAGGTTGGAACGGATCATCGTCGACAGCCGGTTGGCCTTGCCCTCCAGCGAGAGCTGGGCGCCCTCGACCTTCTCGAAGTGCTCCAGCTCCAGCTGGAACAGCTTCACCATCTCCACGGCGAGACCGGCGGTGCCGGCGATGCCCACCGCGGAGTACTCGTCGGCCGGGAACACCTTCTCGATGTCGCGCTGCGCGATCACGTTGCCCATGGTGGCGCGCCGGTCACCGGCCAGGACGACGCCGCCGGGGAACGTCACGGCCACGATGGTGGTGCCGTGCGGCGCCTCGATCACGCCCTGGGTGGGCGGCAACTGCCGCATCCCGGGCAGCATGTCCGGCTGGTGTCCCGCCAGGAAGTCCATGAAGGAGGAGGATCCCGGAGTCAGGAAGGCGGCCGGCAGTCGCCCGGTGTCACGAGTGTTGGCTTCCACGCAATTCCTTCCGAAGAACACGGCTTCAGAACGCGGCTTCCGCGCCGCGGTCGCCTCACACCTGCGCGGTCGGCAAGCTGAAGCACAGTTGTGTCACGGACCCTACCCGTACGGCGGCGATGATCCACCTCCGAACGGCGAAGCACGGGGGCCACCCAGGAGCAGTCCCCGTGCTTCGGCACTGTGCCTTCGCTTCGAAGGCCTTGCGGCCTTACTGGCCGCCCTTCTGGACGAACGAACGCACGAATTCCTCGGCATTGGACTCGAGCACGTCGTCGATCTCGTCGAGGACGGAGTCGACGTCGTCGCTCAGCGCCTCCTGCCGTTCCTTCAGGTCCTCGCTCGCCTGCGCCTCCTGCGCCTGCTCGTCGACCTCCTCGGTCGATCGCGTGGCCTTCTGCTGTCCGCCGCCGGTGTCCTTGGTCGCCATAACCCTCACCCCGCTCGGTTCGACGTTCTCGATCAGACCCTACAAGCAGGGTCCGACATCGACCCCACAGTTCCCACACACGGAGAAACCATCCCGATGATTCCCCTTCGGGACCCGTCCCACCCCGAAAACGGGGGTGGAAGATCACTCAGTTGTTGCCGCTCAGCACCTTGACCAGGTCCTCCGCCGTCCGGCAGCGGTCCAGGAGCTCCTTGACGTGCGCCCGCGTGCCGCGCAGCGGCTCCAGGGTGGGCACCCGTTGCAGCGAGTCACGGCCCGGCAGGTCGAAGATCACCGAGTCCCAGGAGGCGGCTGCCACGTCGTCCGCGTACTGCTCCAGGCAGCGGCCGCGGAAGTAGGCCCTGGTGTCCTCCGGGGGCTGCGTGACGGCCCTGAGCACGTCCTGCTCGTCGAGCAGCCGTTTCATCCGCCCGCGGGCCGCCAGGCGGTTGTAGAGGCCCTTGTCGGGCCGCACGTCGGCGTACTGCAGGTCGACCAGGTGGAGCCGGGGGGCGTCCCAGTCCAGGGAGTCCCGGCGGCGGTAGCCCTCCATGAGCTCCCGCTTGGCCACCCAGTCCAGCTCGCCGGCCAGGCTCATCGGGTCCCGCTCGAGCCGCCCCAGGACGTCCTCCCAGCGGGTGAGCACGTCCCTGGTCTGGTCGTCGGCGTCGGCCCCGAAGCGCTCCTCGACGTACTTGCGGGCCAGCTCGTAGTACTCCATCTGGAGCTGCACCGCGGTCAGCCTGCGCCCGCTGCGCAGCTCGACCAGCCGCTTGAGCGAGGGGTCGTGCGAGACCTGGTGCAGGGTGCGCACCGGCTGGTCCACGGCCAGGTCGACGGCGATGAAGCCGTCCTCGATCATGGAGAGGACCAGGGAGGTGGTGCCGAGCTTGAGGTAGGTGGAGATCTCGGACAGGTTGGCGTCGCCGATGATCACGTGCAGGCGGCGGTACCTCTCCGCGTCCGCGTGCGGCTCGTCGCGGGTGTTGATGATGGGCCGCTTCAGGGTGGTCTCCAGCCCCACCTCGACCTCGAAGTAGTCCGCCCGCTGGCTCAGCTGGAAGCCGTGCTCGTTGCCGTCCTGGCCGATGCCGACCCGGCCGGCGCCCGCGAAGACCTGGCGGGAGACGAAGAAGGGCGTCAGGTGGCGCACGATGTCCGAGAAGGCGGTCTCCCGCTTCATCAGGTAGTTCTCGTGCGTGCCGTAGGAGGCGCCCTTGTTGTCGGTGTTGTTCTTGTAGAGGTGGATGGGCTGCGCGCCGGGCAGCTGGGCGGCCCGCTCGGCCGCCTCGGCCATGATCCGCTCGCCGGCCTTGTCCCACAGCACGGCGTCCAGCGGGTTGGTGACCTCCGGGGAGCTGTACTCGGGGTGGGCGTGGTCCACGTAGAGCCGGGCGCCGTTGGTCAGGATCACGTTGGCGAGGCCGATGTCCTCGTCGGTGAGCTGGCTGGAGTCGGCGACCTCCCGCGCCAGGTCGAACCCTCGCGCGTCCCGCAGCGGGTTCTCCTCCTCGAAGTCCCAGCGGGCCCGGCGGGCCCGGTGCATCGCCGCCGCGTAGGCGTTGACGATCTGGGACGAGGTGAGCATGGCATTGGCGTTGGGGTGGCCGGGAACGGAGATCCCGTACTCCGTCTCGATCCCCATCACTCGCCGTACGGTCATGCGGCCCTCCTTGCCCGGCGGCGCCCTCGGTCGGGGGCGGCCCTGAAGTACCACCCGTGCTCCGGCGCAGGTCGCGTTCCGGTCGGCCCGCTGCGGCGGAGCGGCGGTACCGGAAAGCCTAGAACGCCACCGCGCCGGCGGGGAGATCATTTGCCTCTTCGCCACGCCCGCCGCGCCCGGCCGGGCGAGTGCCCGGCGGGACGCGGCGGGAGTGAAAGGCGGCCGCGGACGCCCCTACGGGCACCCGCGGCCGCCCCTTTCTCGCTACAGGTACTGACCGGTGTTGGCCACCGTGTCGATGGACCGTCCGGTGTCCGCGCCCTGCTTCCCGGTGATCAGGGTGCGGATGTACACGATCCGCTCGCCCTTCTTGCCGGAGATCCGGGCCCAGTCGTCCGGGTTGGTCGTGTTGGGCAGGTCCTCGTTCTCCTTGAACTCGTCCACGCACGCCTGGAGGAGGTGGGAGACCCGCAGACCCTTCTGGTTCTTGTCCAGGAAGTCCTTGATCGCCATCTTCTTGGCCCGGCCCACGATGTTCTCGATCATGGCGCCGGAGTTGAAGTCCTTGAAGTACAGGACCTCCTTGTCGCCGTTGGCGTAGGTGACCTCCAGGAAGCGGTTCTCCTCGGACTCCGCGTACATGTGCTCCACCGCGGACTGGATCATGGCCTGGACCGTGGCGGACTTGTCGCTGCCGTGCTCGGTCAGGTCGTCCCCGTGCAGCGGCAGGCGCTCGGTGAGGTACTTGCCGAAGATGTCCTTGGCCGCCTCGGCGTCCGGACGCTCGATCTTGATCTTCACGTCGAGCCGGCCGGGACGCAGGATGGCCGGGTCGATCATGTCCTCGCGGTTGGAGGCGCCGATCACGACCACGTTCTGCAGGCCCTCGACGCCGTCGATCTCGGCGAGGAGCTGCGGGACGATGGTGTTCTCCACGTCCGAGCTGACGCCGGAGCCACGGGTGCGGAAGAGGGACTCCATCTCGTCGAAGAAGACGATGACGGGCGTGCCCTCGCTGGCCTTCTCCCGGGCCCGCTGGAAGACCAGGCGGATCTGCCGCTCGGTCTCCCCGACGTACTTGTTGAGCAGCTCGGGGCCCTTGATGTTGAGGAAGAAGCTCTTGCCCGCCGCCTGGCCGGTGACCTCGGCGACCTTCTTGGCCAGCGAGTTCGCCACCGCCTTGGCGATGAGCGTCTTGCCGCATCCGGGCGGGCCGTAGAGCAGGACGCCCTTGGGCGGGCGCAGCTCGTGCTCCTTGAACAGGTCGGGGTAGAGGTAGGGGAGCTCGACCGCGTCCCGGATCGCCTCGATCTGGCCGCCGAGGCCGCCGATCTGGTCGTAGCCGATGTCGGGGACCTCTTCGAGGACCAGCTCCTCGACCTCGCTCTTGGGCACGACCTCGTAGACGTACCCGGAGCGGGGTTCGAGCAGCAGGGCGTCGCCGGCCCGGATGGTGACGTCGAGCAGCGGTTCGGCGAGCCGGACCACCTTCTCCTCGTCGGTGTGCCCGATCACCAGGGCCCGCTCGCCGTCCTCCAGGACCTCCTTGAGGGTGACGATCTCGCCGACGCGCTCGAACTGCATGGCCTCGACCACGTTGAGCGCCTCGTTGAGCATCACCTCCTGGCCGCGCCGGAGCTCTTCGAGGTCGATGCTGGGACTGACGTTCACCCGGAGCTTGCGGCCGCCGGTGAAGATGTCGGCGGTGCCGTCCTCGTTCGCCGCGAGGAACACTCCGAACCCGGCCGGCGGCTGCGCGAGCCGGTCGACCTCCTCCTTGAGGGCCACGATCTGGTCGCGGGCCTCACGGAGCGTGCCGGCCAGCCGCTCGTTCTGCGCGGACACGCCGGCCAGATTGGTCTGCAGCTCGACGATCCGCTCTTCGAGAAGCCTCGTGTGTCGCGGAGAGTCGGCGAGCTTGCGTCGCAGGACGGCGATCTCCTGCTCAAGGTAGGCGATCTGCCCGGCCGGGTCCTCGGACCCTCGACCCGGGCGGATGCCGCGGTTCATGTCGTCGTCGTGGGCTGCCACGGTCCTCACCTCCTCCAAGGGGAGCTGGACGCTTCCAGACCCTACCTGGGCGGGTGTCGATTGAAACCCTAGATCACAAACACCGTCGTAAGGTGTCCGATCTTCACCCTTGCGCTCTCCCTCACTGCCAGGGAGATACCCAAGGAACACGGATCGAAAGCAGTGAACATCAACGGCTGTGACCGGGCGGCGGACAGGCGGGGCTCAGACCTGTTCGGTCGCCTCCGGCGACCCGCGGTGGAACGCGCCGTCGGCCCAGCGCCAGTTGACGTCCTCCTCGACGTCCGGGCAGCAACTGGGCACCTCCGCCGAGGAGTACCCGAGCGCGGTGGCCTCGACCTGTCCGTCCCGCACCGTGAGGGCGGTGACGGTGCGGCGCTCCTTGGGCTCCACGAGCGTGGCGACCAGCCGCGGCTTGCCGGTGTCGGCCGCACGGGTGATGACGTAGACGGCGTCGGGCGGCGTCCCCATCGCGCTGTCGCAGTGCACCGCGGCGACCGTCTCCGGGCTGCCGTCGCCGTCGAGGTCGCCGGTGGCCTTCCGGGCCACCACGGGTTCGACGGTCCCGCCGCACTCGAGCGGGAAGGGCACGGCGTCCGCGTCGGGCGCGGGGCGGGCCGGGGCGGCGGGCGCGGCGGCCACCGCCTTGCCGTCCCGGGGCTGCGCCGCGGTGGCGTGGCCGGGCTGCACCAGGGAGGACAGGGCCATGACGCCGGCCACGGCGGTGGCCGTGGCGAGCCAGTGGATGGGGCGGGGGGAGGCGTGCGCGTGCGCCAGTTCCGGGACGTCGGGATGCTGCACGAGTGGGTGTCTCCCGTGGAGGGACGGTGCCGGTGGGATGGCTTGCATGGTGCCACACGTCACAGCCGCGCGGAACCGCGAGGGCGCCGTGTGCGCAGGTCTTCCACGGGGCGGCCACGCCGCGTCGACGTGCGGCGACGCGCGTCGACGCCGCACGGGGGCGCCGCCAACAGCAGGGCGCACCGGGACCGGCCGGCCGTCTCGAAGCCCTCGAACGCATCCGGAGCTGGCGCATCAGCCTGGTCATCGACCCTGACCCCTCCTGCGCCGCCGCCGAGCTGGCAGCCGGATGGAACACCTCTC
>NZ_JBHTVQ010000066.1:36670-37053 GCF_042792855.1 Streptomyces sp. NPDC056600 | reverse complement strand
ATCCGCACACCACGCCGCGCGGCCGCCGCCAGCACCTGATCGATGTCCCGCGGCGGATCCACCGCCACAGCAGCCCGCTCACCGCCGGCCAGGTAGTGCCGGTTGCCCAGACCCTCGAGCTCGATGGTGTCGACGAAGAACACGCGGTCGCTCCCTTTCACGGATATATACCCCCTGGGGTATCTGCCATCTCCACGGTAACAGAGATACCCAGGGGGGTATTGCGTCCCTCTGTGCGAATACCTCGCCGGATTGGTGATCAAACGGTGAAACGACGGAGACGGTTGTGGGGCCGGTCGGTTTTAACCGGGCGCCCCCCCCCCCGCGGCCGGGGGCCCCCCCGGCGGGGGAGACGTTGTCGGTTTGGTATTTAGTGAAAGACG
>NZ_JBHTVQ010000066.1:0-36660 GCF_042792855.1 Streptomyces sp. NPDC056600 | reverse complement strand
TGGGGGGGTGTTGTTTTTTTTTTATTCCCGTGGCGCTTCCTTTTGTTATACCCCGGGGGTGTTTTGTTTAACATGGGTTCACCGGCGGTGGGTGTTGGGGGCGGGTGCGTTTACCCCCCCCCCCCCCCACAGCCGTCGGCAGGGTCACGCCAGGGAGAGGAACAGTTTCTCGAGTTCTTCTTCCGTCATCGACGGGGATTCGTCGCGCTCGCCGGCGAGGCACTCGCGCATGCCGCTGGCGACGATCTTGAATCCGGCCCGGTCGAGGGCGCGGGAGACGGCGGCGAGCTGGGTGACGACGTCCGCGCAGTCGCGGCCGTCCTCGATCATGGCGATGACTCCCGTCAGCTGCCCCTGGGCACGGCGCAGCCGTTTGAGGACCGCGCTCACCGCCTCTTCCTGTACTTTCACCGGGTTCCTCCTTCGTGTGATGACGTTGTGGTCTGCGATCCCCCTCTGCGCGTGCGGCCTCAGGAGCGCATGCTCGGCTCCCGGATGACCTCCGGCGCCGTTTCAGCGGCACCGCTGGTCCGCTGCCTGCGGGCCAGCGTCCAGGACGCGGCCACGGTCGCCGCGATCGCGGCACCGATCCAGGCCAGGGGGCTGGTCCAGACGGCGGCGGGGAGCTGCTGGCTGAGGACGAAGACGCCCATGACGACGACGAACCAGCCGAACGCCTTGCGGAGGGTGTCCTGGGGGATGCGGCCGGTGAAGCGGCTGCCGATCAGACTGCCCACGACGGCGGCGGCGGTCACCATCAGAGCGAGGTTCCAGTCGATCTGCACACCGGCCAGGTGGCCGGCGAGCCCGGAGAACGACTTCATCGCGATGACCAGCAGCGAAGTGCCGACCGCGACGCTCATGGGCAGTCCGCCGAGCAGGGCCAGGGCGGGGACGACGAGGAAGCCGCCGCCGGAGCCGACCAGGCCGGTGACCGCGCCGACGATCAGGCCCTCGATCACCACGAGCCTGACGGGCATCTCGGTGTGGGCGGCCTTGTGTCCGGCCTTCGTGCGTCCGGCGCCCTTGCGGAGCATGGCCACGGCGGTGGCCAGCATCATCAGGGCGAACGCGACGAGCAGGACGGTGCCGGGCAGGTACTCGGCGAGGCGTCCGCCGCCGTAGGCCCCGATCATGCTGACCGAGCCGAAGATCAGGCCGGTGCGCCAGCGGACCCGGTGGGCGCGGGCGTGCGGGATCAGGCCGACGAGGCTGGTGACCCCGACGACGAACAGGGAGGTGGCGATGGCCTCCTTGCTGTCCTGTCCGGCCAGGTAGACCAGGATCGGCACGGTCAGGATCGACCCGCCGCCGCCCAGGATGCCCAGGCTGACGCCGATCAGGACGGACGCGGCCAGGACGAGCGTGATCACGACCGGTCCCGCAGGGAGGCGACGACGGTGCGGATGTCGGTGCGCGGTCCGCGGTTGTAGGGCAGCTTGGACAGCATCATGCCCATCGCGCAGGTGTTGCTCAGCGCGGCGAAGGTGAGTCCGGCGCCGATCGCGGTGCCGACCAGGTGCACGCCGGGCACGAAGAAGCCCACGACACCGCTGACCAGCACGATCGAACCGGCGATCAGTCGGACCTGGCGCTCCAGCTCCCAGCGCTGGGCGCCGCGGTTGACGGGGGCCCCGGACGCCTCCCAGGCCATCATGCCGCCGTCGAGAACGCGCAGGTTGGGCAGACCGGCCTCGGCGAGGGCCTGCTCGGCCTGCGAGGCGCGGGCGCCGGAGCGACAGATCAGGACCACGTCCTCGTCGAGGTGACGGCGCAGCTCGGAGCGGTGCTCGCGCAGGGTGTCCAGCGGCACGTTGTAGGCGCCGGGGATGTGGCTGGTCTGGAACTCGCCGGGCGTGCGCACGTCCAGCAGGCGCGGGCCGTCGCCGTTGCTGATCAGGTGCTGGAGGGCGGCGGGAGCGAAAGCAGCGGTCTGGGCGGTATCGGTCGTCATGAGAACTCCGTGGTGGCGATGCGAATCCGTGAGCGGGCACGGAAGGTGATGTCGTACGGAAGGTGATGCCGAGAAGGAGGGCCGGTGCACCCGCGCGGGGACACGGTCAGGGGCATGAACAGCCCCGCGTGGACGCACCGGCGGCTCGTGACCCGCCGGGTCAGGCGGTGGCGGGCTGGTGCAGCAGGGCCCAGGCGGCCCACCCGCCGAGGACGTCGGAGACGTCGTCGAAGCCCTGGTGGCGCAGGACGCTGGCGGCGATGGAGGAGCGGTGGCCGCCCGCGCAGTGCAGGACCAGCGGCTTGTCGCGCGGGATCTCGTCGAGCCGGCCGGGAAGCTCACCGAGGGCGATGTGCAGCGCACCCTCGATGAATCCGAGCTCGCCGCGCTCGCCGCAGTTGCGGACGTCGACGACGACCGGCGGGTTGTCGCCCTCCAGCGCCTCGCGGAGCTGGGCGGCGGTCAGGCGGCTGGCCGGGGCGACGTCGTCGCCCATCGCGGCCAGCGCCTCGTCGGGGTCGGCGAGGTAGCCGGCCGTGCGGTCGAAACCGATCCGCGCCAGACGGGTGACGATCTCCTCCTCACGGTCTTCCGGCGCGACGACCAGCACCTGGGCGCCCAGCGGCAGCACCGTGCCGGCCTGCTCGGCGAACCGGCCGTCGGCCGGAACGTTCACCGCACCGCGCACGTGACCTGCGGCGAACTCCTGCGGGTCACGGGCATCGACCACCACCGCACCCTGCTCCCGCAGCGCCGTGAACTCCTCCACCGACAGCGCCCGCGGAGCGTTCTCGGGGTCGAACAGCTCCCGCTCCCGGCGGTTGAGGTCCGCGTCGTAGGCGAAGTAACCCGGAGCCGTGGACTGGCCGGCGGTGACGATGGCGACGAAGTCCTCTCGGCTCATCGGCGCACACGCGTAGTTCGTCGCGCGCTGCTCACCTATGGTGGACTGCCGCTCGGTGGACAGGTTCTTGCCGCACGAGGAACCGGCCCCGTGGGCGGGGAAGACCCGCACCTCGTCCGGCAGACCCATCAGCTTGTTCTGGACGCTGTCGTGCAGCATCGCGCCGAGTTCGTCCGCGGTCACCCCGACAGAAGCCAGCAGGTCAGGACGGCCCACGTCGCCGATGAACAGCGCGTCGCCGGTCAGCACGCCGTACGGCACGGCGTCCTCGGCACGCTCGTAGACCAGCACGCTGATCGACTCCGGGGTGTGACCCGGGGTCTCCATGATCTTCAGCGTCACGTCACCGAGGCGGACCGTGTCGCCCTCCGCGAACTTGCGGATCGCGTACTCGGTCTCCGCGCGCCGCCCGTAACCGATCCACGCACCGGTACGCGCGGCCATCTCCAGGTGTCCGGCGACGAAGTCCGCGTGGAAGTGGGTGTTGATGACCCCCACCACAGTGAACCCACGCGCCTCGGCGTCGTTCAGGTACTCCGACACGTCCCGGCGGGGGTCGACCACCACGGCTTGACCCGTGGACTCGTCGGCGATCATGTACGACGCCTGCGAGAGGCACTCGAGGTAGTACTGCGAGAAGAACACGGAAACCTCCGTAGCAAGAAGGGATGTATACCCGGGGGGGGGTATTTCTCGCGCCGCGAAGCACCCCTCCGGAAGAGCGGGGCACGGGCGTCGAGGGGGCGGAGCGTCGGCATCCGGCCGAGCCGGGGATCCCCTGGCCGCACTGTCCACCGCGACCAGATCCACCTGCATACCCCCTGGGGTATTACCTGGTCGACCGTAAAGGGGTGAAGTTCAGGTTGTCAAATACCCCCAGGGGTATCCATCAGACTGCCCGGCGGACCAGGCGGCAGCCCGCCACCACTCGGCCGCCTCATCGGCATCGAACAGTCCTGCGACCGGCAGACGAGAAGAGCTCGGACCGGCAGGCGCTACGGGCGCGCTCGTCCGGCTTTATACCCCTTGGGGTATTCTGGGCGACGAGTGGAGGAGGCTTGCGATGCAGGTGGACGAAGAATCGACGCAGCCCGTACTGAACCGCCTACGGCGGGCGCAGGGGCAGCTGGCCGCCGTGATCGCCATGGTCGAGGCGGGCCGCGACTGCAAGGATGTGGTGACGCAGCTCGCGGCGGTCTCCCGAGCCCTTGACCGGGCCGGATTCAAGATCGTGGCCAGTGGGATGCGGCAGTGTCTTGCGGGGGACTCCGACACGCCGCCGATGTCGCAGGAAGAACTGGAGAAGCTGTTCCTCGCCCTCGCCTGATTCCTACCTCCGCGCTCCCGCGTCAGGGCGCGGGACGAGGCCGACCGGCGTGGGGCCGGCTGCCGCATCCTCAGCACCGGGTCGCCCACGCGAAGAGGACCTGCCCAGGGTGACCGAAACACGTGCCTGCGGCCGCGGTCCCCCTCGTGGCTGTTGGGGCGCCGGCTGAGGGGCACCTGCATCGGTGCGGCGCGCACCGGTTTCCCGATAAATCCGGTGGAATCTCAGCGACCGGAAGTGGT
Source organism: Streptomyces sp. NPDC056600 (assembly GCF_042792855.1). NCBI lineage: Bacteria > Bacillati > Actinomycetota > Actinomycetes > Kitasatosporales > Streptomycetaceae > Streptomyces > Streptomyces sp. NPDC056600. Next base: position 32,233 of record NZ_JBHTVQ010000066.1, on the reverse strand, counting down.
TGGGTCCTGCTCGATGCTTCGCTGACACGGCCCGGCACAGCGCGAGGCGCAAGGTCCGCCTCACAGGCGCGGCCCAGCCCGTGTGTCGTCGAGTGATGGAGGTAATCGCGGTGGCTGGTTATGGGGCGCTTTCCGACGTGTACGAGTGGCTGATCGGGGACGACAGGTTGACCCCCGCCCAGGCAGCCGCGGTTTACTACAGCGATGTCGTGGGCTCCCTGCCGCCCAACGCGCGCGTCCTCGACTGCGCGTGCGGAACCGGCCAACTCGCCGTCGGCCTCGCGAGTCTCGGCCTTGACGTGGTCGCCACGGACGCCAGCAACGGAATGGTTCGCCGGACCGAGAAGGCCGCCGACGAGCAGGGTGTCTCGCTTCGAGCCCTCCGCGCGAGCTGGGACGAGCTGCCCGACCGCCTGGAGGACTCCACGTTCGATCTGGTGTTCTGCGTCGGCAACTCGCTCGGGCACGCCGAAGGCGCAGCCGGGCGCCTGACCGCACTGGAAGCGATGTCGCGGCTGCTGACTCCGGGCGGACGCCTTGTGCTCCACTCACGCAACTGGGAGCGCGTGCGCTCCGCCGGCTCACGGGTGGACGTCCGCGATCGACTCATCCGCCGCAACGACCGCGATGCGGTCGTCAGCTACTACTGGCAGATCGAGCAGGACTGGGAGCAGGAACACTTCCTCGAGATCGTGGTTGCCCGGATCGAGCCGGACGGAGCAGTGCGAGCCTGCTCGGAGCGGTTGTCCATCTGGCCCTACAGGTACGAGGACCTCGTGGCCCAGTTGCGGAGCGTTGGACTCACGGTGCAGACCACCACCTTCGACCCCGAATGCGACGTCTACCTGGTGGTCGCCGGCCGCGAGCAGGCGAGAGGCACGTCCGAGCCGGCACGCTGATCCGTCCTTCGTCGTTGTCGTTGCCGACCTTGCCCTTGCCGACGATCCGTAGTGCTCCGGAGCCCCCTGTGGAGCCGACCTCAGCCCGCACCACGCCGCCACCCTCGCACTCGGCCGGCTGCTGCACATCGCTTCTGGTCGGGCGCTCGGCTACGGACCGCGCGCTGCCGACGGCTGGCGGCGCTGAGCGCCGACCGAATGGAATCGCACTGGGTCCGCCATCCCTCGGTTACCGGTGCCGCCCTGGCCATAGAAGCAGCACTCGTCCAGACCCTGCCCACACGCCGAACCACTACGTCCGCGAGAACCAGGCACTCCCCCACCTGCCCGCCCTCCGCCTGCACCTCACCGGCCACACCGACATGGCCAGGCCCGAGATTGAGTACCGGGGCCCGGTGGAACGCGGTACCGGTTGGATCATGATGCACAGAGCACAGACGTCTCGCCGCGACGACGAGTCCCCTCAGAGGTAACGGACTCCGGTCAATGCCTCCGCCGACGACCAGAGTTGCGCACCGACAGCCGGATCAGCAGCCTCGCGGCTGAGGCGTGCCTCAGTGACGCGGCCCCATGTCTCGAAGAGCCTGGCCGGCCTGGACGCGCTCGCCGACGCACTCGCCCTCGACGATGCGGAACGGCGACACCTGTTCACTCCGGCCCACGCCGCCCGACGACCCGTGCCCGCCAGGACGCACCGCGGGCCTGAGCACGTGCCGGACAACACACTACGACTGCTGCGGGTGATGAACACTCCGGCGGTCGTACTCGGCCGGCGCCTGGACCTGCTCGCCTGGAATCCCATGGCGGAAGCGTTGCTCGCCAGCCCGAACGACCACCCCGCACACCGCCTCAACATGCTCCTGCTGATGTTCGACGACGCACTGACCGGCGAGCGCAGCTGCCCGGACTGGGAACAGCAGGCTCTGGACTACATCGGCATGATGCGCTCCGCCGTCGCCGCCGACCCCACCCATCCGCGTGCCACCGCGGTCGTCGGCGAACTGAGCATCCGCAGCACCGAGTTCCGGCGCCTGTGGGCTCGGCACGATGTCCGCTCGTCGGTCAGCGGCACCAAGACCTTCCACGTCGCCGAGATCGGCGACATCGTCCTCGACTGGACACCTACCCCCTGCCGGGCGCACCGGGCCCGGTCATGCTGACCTGGACGGCCGCACCGGGGAGCGCCGACGAGGACCGACTGCGCCTCCTGGGCTCACTGCACGCAACCGGAGGCGTCGTTCCTGGAGGGCCCGTCAACCTGACCCGGTCCCGAGAGGACGTTTGATGTGACCTGATTGTCACTCATCTTCCAGGAGGTCCCTCACCAGGTCAGCGGTCTGGGGTGCCGAATATGGCATCCGCGCTGCTCACAGCCCGATCCGAGCTCAGCGGTCCCCAGCGGGTCAGCCCGTCCTGGGACACGCAGGCGTGAGTTCAGCCCGGCCATCGGGGACCCGGAACTACCGTGGGTCAACCTCGATGATTGCCAGTACGACGGCGAGCCCTGGCCATGCGACGACCTGCCCGACCTCGCCCTATGCGTATGTCGATCATCCTGACCATCCCAGACACCCCTGAGCAGAGATCTTTTAGGGGAGAGTTGGAGAAACTAAAGCATCACACGCAGCCCGAACCCGGTCGGACTTCCGCTCCGCGAACGGGCGGGGCCCCGGCCGTAAGGCCCCGGCCACCGGCAAGACCCCTCTCACCCCTTTGTCACGAACATGCGGTAAAGGAGATTCATCCCCCTCACCTCATCCTCCGGCCAAGGGCAATCCTTCAAATCGTGCCGGGATCCGACTCGTGGATCCGAAGAAGTGTCCTCGGGGGCATTCTTGTAGTTCTTGCTGTCGGAGAAGCAATGCAGACTACCGTCCTTGTTTTTCTTTGTTGCGTAGCAGTGGCGAACTCCAATCATGTCGGTCAGAACGAGGTGTGGTTCCTTCGGCTGTGCTCGTCCGTCACCTTTGTAAACGGTGCTGGACCAGGGGCAGTCCTCGGCCTCGTGCCAAGTTCGGTCGCGGGGTGAGCCGGTGCTGGTCCACTGCACGCCCCGATATGAGAGGCCCGTGTGTCGGTTAAACAGAAAACGTTCACGCATTTCATCTTCTGATGTTCCATGGACATCTTCTGCGGGGTAGCACCCGCGAGTCCAGTACTCGGTGAGAACCAAGTGAATGTAGCTCATATCGCAATGCTGGTCCTTCTTCACTTCGAGATCAAGGAGACACGCCCTTCTCGGGTATGCGTCACCGAAGGACATCCACAACGTCATTGGTGAGTCTGCCCGTAGTGCTTCACAACTCCCTCACCACCGCCGGCCTTGGGGGATGAGCCCATCGAGCGTCCGGCACGACCGGTCTCGTGCTCGTACGCATGACCTGCCTTTTCGCCCCCGCGGCGCTCACCGTGGTCCGCCACCGGCGCACCTCCTCGGCCACCGCACGCCGGGCACGCCGCCGCACCCAGCGGCGGGCCCGGCGGGTCGCCGCGGGGGCCGCGCTCACCGCGCTCTGTCTGCTCGGCCTGAGCGAGGCGCGCGCCCAGGGTCTCTCGCCCACCGGCCGGCTGAACCTGCTGACCTGCTGCGCCCCATTGCTGGCCGCCGTGCTCGCCGCCCTGGCCGTGCTGACCGTGGGGCCGCCGCTGCTGCGGCAGCCGGTGAGGCTCACCGCGCGGCGACGCGGAGCGGTCGGGCTGCTCGGCCTGGCCCGCACCGCGCGCACCCCCCACCTCGGCCACGGTGAACGTCTTCGTCCTGGTCCTGGTACTGGTCACCGCGGACCTCACGGTCGCCCTGCGGGCGGCCCCGCCGCGTGTATGCGGAGACATGTTCGCGGGTTGGGCTTTCCGGCCTCGCGACGTTCTACGTGTGGCGTGACGTGCAGGCCGGGCAGCTCCGGTGCTCGACCGGTTCTGTGCCCCCGGACAGGTTGCCGTTCGGTGGCACCTATATGACTTCCGAGGACCTGGACCCGGTCGTCGAGGCATTCTTGGCCGACAACGAGCCGGACGTCATCGCCTGGTCGGACCTGCGGCGCGAGGCGGCCGAGGCCAGCAGCAATCCGGTGACCCGGTTGCCGGGCAGCGGGCCCAAGCAGGACTACTATCCGGCGGCCGGGGACAAGCTGGTCTCGCCGACGCTCGAGAACATCCGGACGCAGCTCGCCTCACTCCCGGGCGCGACGGACAGCTACTGGATGTCCCCCTCGGGCAACCAGGAGAAGACGGAGTGGATCCGTGCCAACAGAGAGATCATCAAGGCCGCGGCGCACAACTCGGGGCTGCCGCCGTCGATGGTCGCCGGCATCGCCTGGAAGGAGATCGCCGGCCAGCCAGGGTGGTTCGACGACGGTGTTGACACGGTCCGGGAACTGGCAGACGTCCCGCTGGGCGGCATCGCGCCGGAGACCTTGCCAGGGCGGCTGGGCGGCGACCCCGATGAGACGTCCTTCGGGCCCATCGCCATCCAGGTACGTCGTGGTGCCGAGGTGCTCGGCTACGACTCGGAGAACCTCACCTACCAGCAACGAGCCACGGTCGAGGGGGCACTCCAGGACCCGGGTCAGAACATCTTCATCGCCTCCGAGTACCTGGCCCAGCTCAAGGCGGAGAGCGACTTCGCGGATGTCCCCGCGGAGGAGATGACGGCGGAGCAGCAGCAGGAACTCGCCGCGCGGTACAACGGAGGACCGTACTGGGAAAATGACAAGGCCCAGCGCTACGCCCGCGACTTCGCCCAACACCTGGACCAGGCAAGGAACGCGATCCGCTGATGCACTTCTCGAAACCATCGAACACCGATGACACACCGGACATCCAGCACACCCATCACCCCATGGACGACCGCCCCTACCACCCCGATGACGACAGCCACCTGCTCCGCATCGTCTTCGCCGTTCCGGTGGTGCTGCTGACCTTGGCGGTGGCGTTCGTCTTCTGGATGACCACCAACATCCATCCGGAGAACACCGACGACGAAGACGCGTATCGCGCGATCGAGCTGGGCTGTTCCCTGACCCTCATCGCGGCAGGCGCGGTGGGGGCGCTGTGGCTGGCGCCCTCGGTGCGGCGGGTGATGCGGTGGCCGTGGGCGCTGCCGGCTGTGCTGTTGGGGGCCGCGGCAGTGATCCGGTGGGTGACCAGCGGGGCGTAGGCGTCGCGCCCCTGGTTCAGCCGCTCCATTTCGCCTTCCCCGCTGCCTGCGTGCCAAGGTCGGCGCCGCGGCCGTCCGCCGGCTGCGGCGGCCGGCCAGAGTGAGGAAGCAGCGGACGCGGAGAAAACGCCGGCGCCGTTCAACACGGACGGCACGCTCACCCTCACGGACGCCGGCGCACGAGCGGAGATCGGGGACCTCTGCTCGGGAACGGGTTGCCGGCGCGAGTTCGAGGGCTTCTACAACTCCCACCGCCCCCACCAAGGCACCGCCAACACCCGACCACTCCAGTCACTGCCAACCCCGATCAGCGATCCAGACCAGCTCGCCCACCTCAACATCCGACGACGCGACCACCTCGGCGGCATCCTCCACGAATTCCGACATGCCGCCTGACCTCCACGGATGATTTCTTCGGCAGGCACAGGTACGGCACAGAGCTTTCCTGTGCGCCGACTGCTCACACCCGCATACGCAGCCTGCCGCACGTTCCTCGGCTCAGGTCGCACGCGGGGCATCGTGACGCAGGCCGTCGAAGAGGAGGCCAGTGATCTGACGGGCTTCGTCCAGCCATCCGTCTCTCACACGCATGGCACAGATGCCGCCCAGGGCCCGCAGGAGGGTGGGGCCGGTGACGTCGCCACGTACGGTGCCGGCCGCTGCGCCGGCGTGGAGAAGGCGGGTGAGGGCGTCGCCCATGCGGGTGCGGGCGTCGTCGAAGATCGGTGAGTCGCTCGCCATGATGCTCTCCAGTGCGACCGACATGCCCTTGCCCACGGCCGCGTGGTCGACCAGCAGGAGCAGGAAGCGGCGCAGGGCCTCGTGCGGGGCATGCGGGCCCAGCAGTTCCTCGGGTGCGGCGCACAGTTCGTCGACCTCCTTGCGGTAGACCTCCTCGATCAGCGCCTCTCGGGTCTCGAAGTGACGGTAGAGCGTGCCGACTGCCACCCCGGCGCTGCGGGCGATCTCCTCCATGTGCGCGTCGGCGTCACCGGCGAGGAATGCTTCACGGGCCGCGGACAGCAGGGCTTCGCGGTTGCGGCGCGCGTCCGCCCGCAGCGGGCGTGATGACGGCAAGGGACCTCCATAAGGTGAACTGGGTTCCGTTTACGCGTATCGTATCCGGAGTCAGGTTCACCTTACGGAAGGATTCCGATGCCCATCAGCAATGAGGGCCTGGAGGGCCTGCGAGTCCTGGTCACCGGAGGCAGTCGGGGCCTGGGGGCGGCGACCTCGCGCCGGTTCGGCGCCGCAGGCGCGACCGTGCTGACGGCCTCCCGCAGCCGCCCCGAGGAGGGCAGCGGCGCCATCTTCATACCGGCGGACCTCTCCACTCCTGAAGGAGTGGCCGAACTCGGCCGCCGCGTCATCGACCGCATGGGCGGCGTGGACGTCCTCGTGAACAACGCCGGCGCGGCAAGCCCTCCGGCACCGACCCTGAGCCGGTCGGACGCATCCTGGCAGGCGGACCTGGAGATGAACCTCCTGAGCGCCGTACGCCTGGACCGCGCCCTGGTGCCGGGGATGGTCGAGCGGGGTTCCGGCGTCGTCGTGCACGTCTCCTCGATCGCAAGCCGGCTGCCCCAGCGCGCCGAAGCCTCCTACGCCGCCGCCAAGGCAGCGCTGAACGCCTACAGCCGCGAACTGGCGACCGAGGTCGGCGAGCACGGGGTACGCGTGGTCTGCGTGCTTCCCGGCTTCGTCGTCACCGATGGCGCCACTGCCCACCTGCGGCACATGGCCGAGCAGCAGGGCGTGACCACGGACGAGGTGACCCAGCAGATCGTGGACCACCTGAACGTCCCCATGGGCCGCCCCGGAGACCCCGAGGACGTCGCCGAGATGATCACCTTCCTGGCCTCCAGCCGCGCGAAATGGCTCACCGGAGCACAGTTCCGCGTCGACGGCGGCATCCTCCCCACCGTCTGAGCACCGACCAGCAACAGGAACAGGACCAAGCCATGCCCCTCACCCTTGCCTCCGTGATCATCGACGCCGCCGACCTCGAGACGGAGGGCGCCTTCTGGCACCGCCTCCTCGGCGGTCCGATCACCACCACACCCACCCACCGCTTCGTCCAGGCCCCCGGCCTGCCCGTGGTCGTCGTCCAGTCTGCCCCCGGGCACACCGCCCCGGGCTGGCCGGACGGCGCCTCGCAGCAGATGCACCTCGACTTCGTCGTCGAGGACCTCGCGGCCGCCGACCGCAAAGCCACCGACGCGGGCGCCACCCGACTGCGGCCCACAGCGGAGATCACCTCCGACACCAGTGCCGTGTACGCCAGCCCCGCCGGGCACCCCTTCTGCCTGCGCGCGGCCTGATTCCACCGCCACTCGCCGCCGGCGCCTGTCGTCGAACGATCGTTTCGACGGCAGGCACCCGACGGGTCCAACGAACCGCGCGATCCGGGGCCTGGAGGCAGGCCGAGTCCAAGGAGATCCGACGGTGATTGCTGACAGGAGGGGTTCCGACGACAGATCGGCCGGATCCTCCGACGTAAGGGGTCCGAGTGGCGAATCTGATCTACCAGCGGTTTCCATGACCAGCAGTCGACCACCTGACAGGACCTCGTGCTCGCCGAGGCCGGGATCGAGGTCCCGGTCGTCTTCGAGACAGCCGGCGGCACCTCCAGCCGTCCCCAACCCCCTGGGCCCGCTTCGCCGTCGACCTGCACGGCGTTGGTCCCGCCGCCACCGCCCACTGCCGACCTACCTCACGATGCGCGAGTCCGCCGCTCACTTGCCCGGCCAGGGAGTGTCTGCGGAACGGTGTAACTCCGTTGGTCGATTTCAGTTGTTGGCAGTGCCGAGGGTGAGTCGTCCGTCGAACGCGATGTCGAATGCGTGCAGGGCCGGCTTCCAGCGGCGGGTCCACGCCTTCGTGCCGGTGCCTTTCGGGTCCAGGCTCCTGATCGCCAGGTAGACGCACTTGAGGGCCGCCTGGTCGGTCGGGAAGTGGCCGCGGGCCCGGCCGGCCTTGCGGATCCCGGCGTTGACCGATTCGATCGCGTTGGTCGTGCAGATGATCTTTCGGATCTCCGCATCGAAGGAGAGGAAGGGCACGAACTCCGCCCAGGCGTTCTGCCAGAGCCGGACGACGGCCCGGTACTTCGTCCCCCACTTCTCCTGGAACTCGCCGAACCGCTCGGCTGCCGCGGCCTCGGTCGGAGCCGTGCAGACAGGCCGCAGGTCCTTCGCGAGCTTCTCCCAGTCCTGCCGGCCCGCGTAACGGAAGCTGTTCCGCAGCAGATGAACCACGCAGGTCTGGACCACGGTCAGGGGCCAGACGCGGGTCACGGACTCGGCAAGTTCCTTCAGTCCGTCGCAGACGACCATGAGGACATCCGCGACGCCTCGGTTCTTGATCTCGGTGAGGACGTGTTGCCGGTACTTGGCTCCCTCACTGCCGTCTCCGACCCACAGGCCGAGGATGTCGCGGGTTCCTTCCGCGGTCACGGCGAGCGCCATGCAGACGGGCCGGTTGGCGACCTGGCCGTCGCGAATCTTGACGTTCACGCAGTCGATGAACACGACCGGGTGGACGCGGTCGAGCGGACGGTTCTGCCACTCGGTCATCCGCTCGAGCACGCTGTCCGTGATCGTGGAGATCGTCTGCTTGGACACCTCGGCGCCGTAGACCTCGGCGAGGTGCGCGGAGATTTCTCCGTGGGTGAGGCCCTTCGCCGACAGCGACAGCACCATCTCGTCGACGCCGGTCAGTCGCCGTTGCCGCTTCTTCACCAACTCCGGCTCGAACGATCCGTTCCGGTCGCGCGGGACGTCGATCTCCACCGGCCCGACCTCCGTCGTCACCGTCTTCGACCGGTGCCCGTTGCGGTAGTTCCCGCTGCGGCCGTCCTCGGTCCGCTGGCCGTTCTCCCGGCCGAGATGGTCGGTGAGCTCGCCCTCCAGGGCTCCTTCCAGCACCAGTTTCGTCAGCTGGGCGAGGAGTCCTCCTTCTCCGGTCAGGCTCACACCGTCAGCCTTTGCCTGAGCCATCAGCTGGGCCACCAGAGACCTGTCCAGAGACGGCGCAGCCGTCTCCTCGTCCACTTCGGTGGTCGAACGCGCATTCTGCTTCACGGTCCTGCTCCCATTGGTCACAGCAGCCTTAACTGCTGCGACCTATTGGGGAGTTACACCGTTCACGCTACAGACCCAGGTCGGCCACTGGTCACCAACCGGTGATGCGTTCCCAGATGGCCTGGATGGCGGGCGCGGTGTCTGCGGAGCGGGTGCTGTCGATGACGTGGTAGCCGTGGTGCTGAGCGGCGGTGGCGCACGCGTGGTTGGGCAGGATGCGCAGCCGGGTGCCGACGGGAAGGTCGGGCAGGTCGGCACCGGCGCGGGCGGTGAGGGTGCCGTGTTCCTGGCTCGCGCCGGTCATGGCGAGTCCCGGGACCGGGTTTCCGGCCAGGTCGAGGACCAGGCCGTAGCCCTGGTCCTGGGCCTGGACGGATGTGCCCCGGTCCCGGGACATGGCCATCCAGCCGCCGTCGGTGATGATCCAGCCGTACTCGGGGCGATGGCCGATCACGGTCACGACCACCGACAGGGCGAGGTCCTCCACACGGCAGACGCCCAGACCGGCCATGACGAGATCGAAGAAGACGTAGTTGCCGGCGCGGAGTTCGGTGACGCCGGTGAGGTCCTCGGCCGCGTGCGCGGTCGGCGTGGAGCCGACGCTGACCGTGCCGACCGGCAGCCCGGCGGCGCGCAACCGCTCCGCTGCCGCGACCGCGGCGTCGCGTTCGTTCCCGGCCGCCAGTCGCTGCTCCTCCGGGGTGTAGGCGAAGTACGACTCACCCGCGTGGGTCAGAACGCCGTCCAGGCATCCGGCCTCGTGCAGGATTCGGCCGATGTCGACGAGTTCGGGGGAACCTGGCTTGAGGCCGCCGCGGTGGCCGTCGCAGTCGATCTCGATCTGGGCGGGGACGGCGACACCGGCTTCGTGGGCTGCCTCGGCGACGAAGGCGGCCTGTTCGCGGCTGTCGAGCAGCACCCGCAGGGTGACGCCGCGGCGCAGGAGGGCGATCACGCGGGGCAGCTTGTGCGCGTCGATGCCGACGGCGTACGTGATGTCGGTGTAGCCGCCGTCGGCGAACGCTTCCGCCTCGGCGAGGGTGGAGACGGTGACCGGACCCGGGGCGCCGCCGTGCAGCAGGGCGGCGACATCGAGGCTCTTGGCCGTCTTCACATGCGGTCGCAGGGTGACCCCGAGCCGGTCGGCACGCCTCGCGAGCCGCTCGATGTTGCTCTGGGCCTTGTGCACGTCGACGACGGCGAACGGGGTGTCGGGGTCGGCCAGCGTCGTCGGCGCGACCAGAGGCGGGGCCGCCAGGGGCAGGGCGTCCAGGGGCAGGGCGGAGTTCACAGCGCTATGTCCATCTTCGTGAGGAGGGTCCGGCACAGGCCCGGGTAGAGGTCCTTCGGACCGACCGGAGTTGTCGAGGCGTTGATGCGGGCAAGGAGTTCCGGGCCAGGGCGTCGTCGGCGGCGGTCCGGAAGGCGGCGGCGCCGGCTCCACGGCGGCCGCGATCCTGGCGACGGTCCGGTCGAGAACAGCAGCAGGGTGCAGTGGTGCCGGGACGCCTTACGCAGGTTGTCCGGCCGGCAGGAACCGGTCTTCACCTCTGCGTGGATCGCAAGGGCCCCGGCAGTCGGTCCGCGCCCGGCACCGGGTGGTCGTCAGTCGAGGGCTGCCACCGCGTGCACTTCCACCGCGGACCCGTAGTGCAGTTCACTGGCGCCGGCGACCGCCCGCGCGGGCCTGCCCGGACCGAGCCACTCCTTGTACACCTGGTCAAAAGCCGGCCAGTCACCCATGTCGGTCACGTAGACGGTGACCGAGAGCAGCTTGCCGCGGTTGGTGCCCGCTGTGGCCAGACACGCATCGAGGTTGCTGAGCACTTGGCGCGCCTGGATCTCGAACGGCTCGCCGCACAGCGGAGTACCGCCGGGTGTCACGGGGAGCTGGCCGGAGATGTAGGCGACGCCGCGGTGGGTGACGATGTGCGAGTAATGGCCTCCTGGTGATGCCAGTTGCGGGCTGTCGAACCTATCGATCGAAGGGGCACCGCCGCCCGCCCGAGGGAGGTCGTTTCCCGTGGTGATCACGCTGCTGGCCATCGGCTCACTTCGTGTAGGAGTAAACGCTGGCTCGGGAGATCCCGAGCAGGTCGGCAATGACCTGGGCAGCGTTGCGGGTGTCGAAATAACCGTCCTCGTACAGGCGTCGCACAAGGTCCTTCTTCGTTTCCCGGGGCAGGGCCCGCGGGGTCGTGGAGCGCTCGGCGGCCGCTGTCTCGATGACTTCGCGCAGTTCTCGGCGGCTGCGGTCGCTCAGCCTCTCCAGCTGGACGTCCCCGCTCTCGGGATCGGTCGCGACCAGGTTCGCCAGTGTCAGCGTGACGGGAGAGAGCGTCGAGATGTCCAGGTTCAGACAGAGGGCGGCGATGTACTGCCCGGCAGCGTTCTTGATGCCGATCGAGGTGCTCTTCGCAGGGCGTCCGTCGGGGAACCGGTTGGCATAGTTCTGGACGACGCCGGGATAGTGCGGGTCCCGGATACGGGCGAGACCCAGTTCCGTGGCGGACTCCCCCACCTCACGCCCCGACAGGTTGTTCTCGATGAAGCGGATGGCGTGGTCCGGATCGCGCAAGTCGTGCAGCACGACCTCGCAGATGCCGGGGAACATGCGCCCCAGTGCCTGGGCGATCTTCTCGGCCTCGGCCAAGAGGTGCTCGTCCGCCGAGTCTCCGGACATGGCCGGACCGGGGAGCCGCCCGTCCCGATACTGGGCGTCCTGGCCGCTCACGGGGCGGTCGCCTTCCGTCGTGGTGTCACTCCCACTCATCTCCTCACCCTGCTCCCCCGGTGCTCCGTGTGGTGACTCCCGTGCCGCAGGAGTTCGCTCCCGCCGGCCTGCGGCGGTGCGCAAGGGCCGACCTCCACACGCCCTCAGACTTTCCGTCCAGGACTGTACACACAATCTAGCCACCTCTGAAGCCGTCGTCCAGCAGGCGAGACCGACCCGCCACTGCGGATCACGGCGGCGATCAGGGCGGTGACGGTCCGCCCGGCGGTACGGGAGCCGCGGAGCGGGTCGAGGCGACACTCGGGCCCTTCACCTGCCCGTCGTCGACCCAGGCACGAGAACGGTCCGCCGACCCGGTCGGCGGACCGCCACACAAGATCGAGGCCGACGGCTGCGGGGCCGCCTCGCCCGTCCAGCGCCGCGTCATTCGGGCGACTTGAGCATCTCCTTGAGGATGCGCTGCAGCTCCGTGCGGTCCCGGGGCGTGATCCTCGCCAGCCTGCGGTCGTACTCCGCCGCGAGCGACGCGAGCGCGCGGTCCCGCGCCGCCTCACCCTCGGCGGTCAGCACGAGCCGATGGCGCCGGAGGTCCTCGTCGTCGATCTCGCGCCGCATGAACCCCTTGGCGACGAGGTTGCGGACGTACACCGTCACGCTTGCCCTGGGAAGCATCAACGCGGCCGCGATCTCGGCAGGGTACGGCGACGCGGCCACCTCGGCCAGCACGAAGAACTCCTTCGTCTCCAGCCCGAGTTCCGCCAACTCCCCGCTACAGGCATCCATCACGGCACTCAGCAGTCTCTGGTTCAGCGTCCACAACTGCGCCCCGTCGACCGTCACGCGGGCACTCCTTTCGTCCAGGTGGTACAGTTCTGAACTAGTTCCAAACTGTACTAGATTCATTCCGTACTGAACTGCTACGGAACAAACATCTCACGAAGGACGTCCTCGTGATTCAGCACCTCACGATCCCGCGCGGCCCGATCGACCTGGCGGCCGACCTCCACCTCCCGAACAGCACACGGTCCACCCACGAGGCGGCTTCGCTGCCTGCCGTGGTGCTCTCCACCCCCGGCAGCAGCGTGAAGGAGCAGATCGGGGCGAACTACGCGTCCCGGCTCGCCGCCCGCGGCATCGCGGCCCTCGTGTTCGACCCCGCTCACCAGGGTCGGAGCGGCGGCGCGCCCCGCGACCTCGAAGACCCCTACCGCCGCGGCGAGGACATCTCCTACGCGATCGACACGCTCACCACCGTTCCCGGGATCGACCCGGAGCGCATCGGCGTCCTCGGCGTCTGCGCCGGCGGCGGCTACGCGGTGCACACCGCCCGAACAGACCACCGCATCAAGGCAGTCGGCACGGTCGTCCCCGTCGACATCGGCACCGCGTTCCGCGGCTTCCAGCCGAACGGCGCGGCGTCCGCGCTCGACCACTTGGCCGACGCGCGCATCGAGGAGTCCCGCTCCGGTGAGCCGGCCCGGGTGAACTGGCTGCCCGACACCCTGGAGGAAGCCGCGGCGGTCGGGCTGACCGACATCGACACGATCCAGGCGATCACCTACTACCGCACCGAGCGGGGCGGGAACGCGCACTCGACGAACCGTCGCCTCTCGCGCAGCGATTCGCTGCTGCTGGGCTACGACGCATATCACCTGGTCGACCAGCTCATGACCCAGCCGCTGCAGGTCGTCCTCGCCGGACGCACCGGCAACACGGGCTCCTACGAGTCCGGTATGCGGCTGTGGAAACTGGCCCCCAACCCGGTCGACCTGATGGTGGTCGACGGCGCCGGCCACTACGAGATGTACGACGAGCCCGAGTACGTCGACGCCGCCGTCGACCGGCTCGTCGACTTCTACTCGAACAACCTGTAGACGGCACAAGAACGGTCCGCCGATGTGAAGTCGGCGGACCGTTCACGCGCGATCGAGGCCGGCGGCAACGTCGCACAACTGTCCGGCGCTGAGCACTGAGCACTGCACCATGCACAACAGCCCGAGCCCGCCTTCAGGGCAGTCGCACCGACGGTCGGCGGATGTCAGACCGCGCGCATGCCGCCGTCGACGGCGAGGTTCGCCCCGTGCACGAACGAGGCCGCCGGGGAGGCCAGGAAGGCGATCGCTGCGGCGATCTCCTCCGGCTCGGCCGGCCGCTGTGCCGGGGTGGTGGCCGCGAACGCCTTCATCTGATCGCGCATCCCGGCGTTGGCAGGCGTCAGGACGACCCCCGGGGCAACCGTGTTGACACGCACGCCCTGGGGCCCGTACTCGGCGGTCCACGTGCGAGTGAGTGATTCGAGCGCCGCCTTGGTGGCCGAGGTCAGAGCGATTCCCGCTACGCCCTTGCTCGCCGCGGCCATGGTCACGTTGATCACCGCGCCTTCGCCACGGGAGGCCATCGCCGGCGCCAGGGCCGCAGTGAGGAAGTAGGGTGCGCGGAGGTTGACCGCGACGCGCAGATCGAAGTCCGCGAGTGTGGTGTCGGCAGTCGCCGAGTACGAGCCCGGGTCGAACGCATTGTTGACCAGGACGTCGACCCTGCCGTGGACGGTCGTGGCCCGCTCCGCCAGCTCCTGGATCTGTGCCGTGTCGGAGAGGTCCGCGAGCAGCAGCGTCGCTTCGCCGCCGGCGGCCTCGACTTCCTTGCAGACCTGTTCTCCCCGGGTCGTGTCACGGCCGTGGACGATCACCGACATGCCCGCCTCGGCGAGCGCGAGAGCGGTCGCCCGTCCGATGCCGCTCGTCGAGCCGGTGACCAGTGCCGTACGCCTTGCCGTCATGGTGGGTCTCCTTACTGTGGAATGAACACTTGTGCATGCGAGGGATCGGCCCGTCCGGGGATCCGGGCGACTCCGTGAGAGTCCGGTCGTCCAGGCGCGCCGTGCCAGGCATGACGTGATGGATGCCGTCTCGCGTCGACAGCCCCGCAGGACTTCCTGCGGTGTGGCGGGCCCGGGTCTCTTAGCCGAAGTGCTCGGGGCCCGAGGCCTGATGGTCGATCAGCCAGTCGATGAGGAATCGGAAGCGGTCAGCGCCGTCCGGCCGGCTCGCTGGAGCGGCACACCGACTGTGTGGCCGTCCTGAGCGCCTCGCGATGGAGCGTGTCCAGTCGTTCCCGCACTGCCCCCGACCTGGTGGCGAGGGCCAACTGCACCGTGCAGGCGATGGGCTCGCGCAACTCCTCCGTCTCCTTGAGCTCTTGGAGCAGGGCCGTGGTCAGTTGGTCGAGCTGCTCGCGAATCGGACCGAGGTCGGGGCGCGTCGTGGGCGCCTCCTCCGGGTGAGCGGTCCAGCGAGCGAAGAGGCCCTTCTGCACGGCCCTGCTCGCGGTGATCTGGTCCTGGAAGAACGCCACCGCCGTGTCCGGGTTCACCCCGGCAGCCTCGGCCTGGGTCCGGACCTGCTCCAGCACCTGCGCCTCGCGCACCGGGTCCTCGATCGGCGAGCCGGTGCCGAACTTGGACGCCGCCACGTCGTCACTCACGCGGATGCGCTGTATGAGAAGGTCCGTCAGAGCACCGAGCCCACCGAGCGACTTGGCCGTCTCGACCGTGCCACCGACGGTTTCGGCGTTCACGGGGCGCCCGCAGCCATGGCCTGAGGAACGGCCGGTACGGTTGCGTCCCCCAGGCAGCCGGTGATCACAGCGAAGCGTGTCATGTTGTTTCGCAGTTCAATGGTCTACCTCGGCTTTCGATGTACGCGGTGCGGGGGCGCCGACTCAGAGGCACCCCCGCACTCCTGCGCGGCCGGCACGGCAACCTTGGCCACGGCCGGCCGGTGCACCACATGATCACGCCAGGGCGGTACGACACGGTGCCGTTCCACCGGGTCCGGTCGGCGTGCGCCGGGCAGCGGAAGCGATCCCGTGCCACTGGTCGGCTCCGCCCCGGGAGTGGCCGACCAGCAGCACGTGCGCCTTGATCGTGGACAGCTGGCCGGCCAGAGCCTCCCGGCGGTCAGGCGGTCAGCTGGCGGAGCATCTCGGCCGAGTCGTGCAGGTTGGTCATGTGGACGAATCGGCCGTCACGGACCTTGTAGATGGCGTACTCGACGATCTTGAACGAGGCGCCGGAGGGCGGGACGCCGAGCCACTCCTTCGCCGGGGTGCCGGTGTTGATGGCGCGGACGGCGATGCCGTCCCGATCGAACAGCAGTTCGTCGACCTCCCAGCGGATGTCCGGAACGGCGTCGACGATCCCCTTCAGGACCGTGACGACGTCCTCGCGCTTACCGGCATAGTCGCCGAGCATCACCTCGTCGTTGATGAACTCGTCCATGCGGTCGAACTCGTGGGCGTTGAGCGCGTCGGCGTAGCGCATGTACCAGTCACGCAGCTCGTTCTGGGTCATGGCGGTCATGGCAATTCTCTCCTCTGTGTCGCAAAGGGCAGCTCCGATCTGCCCAAACTTCTGCACCGCTCGGTGCAGAATGCGACACTACCAGTTCAGCACCGATCGGTGTCAAACCTGTAGGATGTGGCCATGCAGAAGTCACAGATCGGCCGCCCGCGAGCGTTCGACGCCGAGGCGGCGCTCGAGAAGGCGATGACGGTCTTCTGGGCGCAGGGGTACGAAGGTGCCAGCCTCACCGACCTGACCGAGGCCATGGGCATCTCCCGCAAGAGCCTGTACGCGGCCTACGGCAACAAGGAGGATCTGTTCCGCAAGGCGTTGCAGCGCTACGAGGAGGGGCCTGGCGCCTACGTCGCCGAGGCGCTGCAGGCGCCCACCTCGCGCGAGGTCGCCATGGCCTTCCTCGCGGGCTCGGCCCGCGCCAACACCCTGCCCGGACTCCCCGCCGGCTGCCTCGGCGTCCAGGGCGCACTGGCCACCGGCGAGACCGGACAAGTTGCCCGCGACACCCTGGCCAAGTGGCGTGCCCACGGCCAGGCGCTGCTCCGGGACCGGTTCCGGCAGGCCGTCCAGGCGGGCGACCTGCCCGCCGACGCCGACCCGGAGAAGATCGCCCGCTACGTCATGACGATCGCGAACGGCGTGGCCGTACAGGCAGCCGGCGGTGCGACCTGCGAAGACCTGCAACAGGTGGCCGACGCGGCTCTGCGGAACTGGCCGCCGGCCTGACGCCACAGGCCCCATGGCACGAAGCCCCGCCGCGCGGCCCGGCCCGGCCTGGGACCGCCCAGGCCTCCGTGCGGCGACAGCCTGGGCGTCAACGGCGACGTCACCAGCGGAAACCCGCTGACCGCCCGGCCATGGGGGGAGACCCGCTCATGGGGTCTTGAGCGCGCCGCCGTCCACCACCCAGTTGGAACCGACCGCACTTGGCATTGTCGGAGACGCCAGCAGCAGCACCGCGCGAGCGATCTCGGCCGGGTCGATCAACGCGCCGGTCACCATATCGGCTTGCTGAGGCAGCATGGCCAACAGTTCGTCCTTGTCGAGCCCCATGTGCGCCGCGAGATCGGCACCGATACCGTCCTCGCTCGTCCACGCGGAGGTCCGCGTGCCGGCCGGCGTGACGACGTTGACCCGAACCCCCGTTTCCGCGACCAGCTCGGCCAGACCGCGGGAGAAGGCGTTGAGCGCGGCCTTGGCCGCCGAGTAGGACACCGGTACCCGTCGCGGGTCGCGGGCGTTCTGCGAGCTGATGCTCACCACCGAGCCCCGGGACCGGGTCAGCGCAGGGAGCGCGGCCCGGGTGGTCTCCACGGCGGCGCCGAGGTTCAGGGCGAAGACGCTTGCCCAGACGTCGGCCGCGCCACCGAAGGGATCGGCAAGTACCTCCGGGGACGGGTTCCCGCCGCCGACGTTGTTGACGAGGACGTCGAGGCGCGGATCCAGCTCGAGCACGCTCTCGACCATCCGCTGCGCGGCACCGGGCTCGGCGAGGTCGGCGGAGACGAACGTGGCGCCGGTGGCCTCGAGTTCGGATGTGGTCTTCCGGGACACGGCGACAACGTCGGCGCCTTCGGCAAGGAAGGCTTTGACGATCGCGAGGCCGATGCCCTTGCTCGCCCCGGTGACGAGGACGCGCTTGCTCGTGAGATCGAGATCCATGACTGCTCTCCAAGTTCGAGGCCGACCTGTCTTCACGGTCGGGTCTCGGAGTTGCGGGGGCGCTGTGTGCGCCCGCTGGTACGTTCACGCTAAACCTGTAATCGGACGACATCGTCCGTTTATCTTGAAGTGAGAGAAACTGCCTGCTCAGCCGTCTCACAAGCCGTCCGAGCACGTCGACGACGTGGCCGACGACGCGGATCCGGCCGGCCTGCGCGCCGCCCGGCACCGACCCGGAACGCCCCCTCGAAGCCGCGCGCGAGGCGTTAGGAGTCCAGGGCGTTGACGCCCGCATGAGCGCCGTCGCCCGCCGCGTCGGCGTGGCCACGCTCCACCGCCGCTTCCTCATCCGCACCGTGCCGGCCACCGCTGCCTTCGCCGAGCAGCTCGCCCTGTGCGCGCCGGCCTTCGACGAGGCTCTCGTCCTGCTGCCAGGCGGTGTTCATCGGCTCGATCAACGCCCACTGCTCGTCCGGGTGAACCGTCGGGGTGACGGTTCTGTCGTCCCGCCACACATCTCAACATGGACATGCGCACCAGGCAGGCGCCTTCCGAAGCGCATCCTCTGGAGTGCGCGACGGGCAGGAGGCCAGGACATCGGCACGCACCGCCACACGGAGTCGGGTGGGCGGTTCAGCGGGCGAACAGTCCCCGTTGCACGACCGTGCTCGCGGTGATCAGGTCCCGGAAGAACGCCGCTGCCGCATCCGGGTTCACCCCGGCGGCCTCGGCCTGCCCCCGGACCTGGTCCAGCAGCTGTGCCTCACGCACCGGATCGTCGAAGGGCGCGCCGGTGCCGAACCTGGCCGCCGCCACATCACCGCTCAAGCGGATGCGCGCGACGACGACGTCGGTCAGCGGGCCGCGCCCGTCCGGCCCGCTGGTCGTCCTTCGCGGGTTCACCTGCCCGACGCGCCTTCCGATGTACGAAGACGGCAGGGCGCCTGGGCTCTACGAGAGGGCCGGCAGGGGAATCGCGCGGAAGACGTCGTCCGGGTCGAAGCGGCGCTTCAACGCCAGTACCCGGTCGGTGTTCGGGCCGTAGGCATGGGCGATCCGCGCGGTCTCGCCCGGTCCGAGCAGGTTGGGGTAGCCGCCCGGCATCGCCTCGGGCTCGAGGGCGTCGGCCACGTGGCCGGCCCAGTCACGGTGCTCCGCCGCGCGGGTGTCGCCGGGTTCCCAGAGGGCGATGACCTCGATCATGAGGTGCGGGTCGCGATTGCCGAACGCCGTGTCCGCCACGGGGACGCGTGCCGCGGCTCCGTGCAGGCTGTGCACCGACACGGCCGAGAGGGGCGAGGTCAGCGTGTGGCCCGCGAGGCTCAGCACGTCACGCACGCCCGAGGTGAGCGACGGTACCGACCGGGGGCGGATCTCGACGTGCCGGCCGACGGGAAACTGCGCGTCGACGGCCGCGAGCATCTCGGACATGGTGGTCGGGGCGACCTGGGAGACGAGGGGCGGGCCGAGGGTGCCGAGCCGTGCCAGCGCCCGCTCTCCCGCCGCCACGTCGTCGCCGCTCCAGGTGGGCGAGAGGAACACCACGGGCCCGCCGTCCGGGCCGGACAGGACGCCGGACTGCACGGTGAGTTCGTCCGGACTCTCGAGCAGGACGTCCGACAGCCCGTCCAGTACGCTGTCGGCCCGGTCCCACGGGTAGATCACCATGCCGGACAGCAGCGTGGGCACGTGGTGCAGGCGCACCCGCATCGAGGTGACGAGGCCGAAGTTCCCGCCGCCGCCCCGCAGTGCCCA
This sequence comes from Streptomyces sp. NPDC056600, assembly GCF_042792855.1. Classification (NCBI taxonomy): domain Bacteria; kingdom Bacillati; phylum Actinomycetota; class Actinomycetes; order Kitasatosporales; family Streptomycetaceae; genus Streptomyces; species Streptomyces sp. NPDC056600. The sequence goes on along the minus strand of NZ_JBHTVQ010000066.1, from coordinate 12,588 downwards.
GAACAGGTCCGGTTCCCGCTCGGAGTCCGCGGTGACGACCGAGCCGTCGGCGAGCACCACGTCCGCGGACAACAGGTTGTCCAGGGCGAGGCCGAAGCGACCGCCGAGCGGTCCGTAACCCCCGCCGAGCGTCAGCCCGGCCATGCCCACGGAGCCGGCGGTGCCGGTCGCCGCGGTCAGGCCGAAGGGCTGGGCGGCGGCGACGAGATCGGCGGCCGTGGCCCCTCCCGACACCTCGGCGACCTCGGCCACGGGATCCACCGTCACCCGGCGCATGCCGGAGAGGTCGATGGTCAGGCCGCCGTCGCTCAGGGCCCTGCCGGCCCAGTCGTGGCCGCCGCCGCGAACCGACAGGGGCACTCCGTACGTGTTCGCGGCCAGCACGGCGGCCCTGGCCTCGGCCGGGTCGGCGCACCGGACGACCACGCCGGGACGGGAGGCCGCGGCGCCGTTCCAGATGGTCCGGCCGGCGTCGTAGCCCGGCCCGGTGGTGACGACTCGTTCCGCGTCCACCGTGCGTCGCAGGGTGTCGACGAGGCGGGTGAGTGGCCGGGGTGTGGGCACGGACATGTGCACCTCTCTCTTGGACGTCCGAACAGAACATGTGCGCCCGGCCGACAGCCTGGGGCTGTCGGCCGGGGATGCCCGCAGCGTCCCCGCGGGTGGGACGGTTCTGCGGGACGCGGTTCACCGGGTGTGGCGGGCAGCGTCCTCGATCACCTGCGTGACCGCACCGGGACGGCTGATCATCACGGCGTGGGAGGCGTCGACCTCCTCGGTGTGCGCGCCGGCTCGCTCCGACATGAAGCGCTGGACGTCGGGAGCGATCGCGTGGTCCTGGCGGGTGACCAGGCTCCAGGACGGGATGGTGCGGAACGCCTCCTCCACGCTGGCGTCGGTGACCGCGTTGGTGTTCGCGGGCCGCTGGACCACGGCCAGGTCCGCGGCCGTGCTCCTGTCGACGTCACCGGCGAACACGTCCCGGAAGTGGGCCGGATCGATGGACACCTCCACCCCGTCCGGGACGGGGGTCGACACCAGCGGGATGGACGGCGAGGTCCTGGCGGCCAGATCGCCCACCGTCTCCCCCTCCACGGGGATGAAGCCGGCGATGTAGACCAGGGCCTTGACCTCGGGGTCCGAGGCGGCGGCGTTGGTGATCACCGCGCCGCCGTAGGAGTGGCCGACCAACACCACGGGTCCATCGATGGTGGACAGGTAGCTGGAGACGTACGCCGAGTCGCCGGTCAGCCCCTGCAGGGGGTTGGCGATGGCGCGCACGGGATAACCGTCCTTGCGCAGCCGCTCGATCACCGGCGACCAGCTGGAGGAGTCCGCCCACGCTCCGTGGACCAGGACGACGGTCGGCTTCGCGGAAGCGGCGGCGGAAGCTCCTTCGCCGGTCGCCATCGCCACGCCCGAAGTGGCGGTGGCGCCGAACAGGGCGAGAGCGCCGGCGGTGAGCGCGACGCGGCGGGGGATACGAATACGCATGAGGCAACCTTCGAGGTAGAACGTTCGGTCTTGCTGTTGCCCATTAGAGGCGTCCGGCGAACCAATTGTCAAGACCGAACGTTCTATCTCTTGTTGACGTTCCGACGATCTGAGCGCCTCGACCTGCTGAACGATGTCGGCGCCCGGTTCCTGTCGCGGCCGCGGACGATGGCGTCGGCGCCGCATGCGACCAGGTCCAGGGTCGAAGCGGTGGCGCGGTCGATGCCCGAAGGACACCGCGACGCGTTCCGGGTGACATGAGCGAGTGCCCCTGCGCGGAAGCGAGTACCCCTGCGCAGAGGAGGGCCGGGCACACACCGCGCGGCCGGGCCACTGCCGCAGTGCGGAGCGCCCCGGACCGGCTCGCGTGCTACACCTCGGCCCGTAGATCCTGGGTGCCCAGCACGGCCAGCAACTCCAGCTTCTCCGCTGTGTCCGTGCCGGACACCGGGGTGAACCACAGCAACCGCTGGCGGCCGTCCTCACTCGACAGGCTGAGGCAGTTCAGGTGCAGACTCCCCAGTGAGGGGTGACGGACGCGCTTGCGGTCGGAGCGCCTGACCGCGACCTCGCGCTCCACCCAGAGGCGGGCGAACTCCTCGCTGCGGCGCTCCAGTTCGGCGATCAGCAGTGAGGGCTCCTGGTCGCCGCGACCGCGTCGGCCGACAGCCGCGCGCAGGTCGGCGACGAGGGTCCGGGAATGATGCTCGTGATCGTCCTCCGGATACAGGGAGCGAGCCCGCGGATCACCGGTGAACCACTGGTGGACGAAGCTCGCCCCCGGACCCGTCGCCGGCGCGATCGGGCCGAAGAGGGCATCGGCGAGGCGGTTCTGCGCCAGCATGACGTGGAGGTCGGTGCAGACGAAGGCCGGCACTGCGGCGAGGCGGTCCAACAGGTCGGACATGGCGGGATGGAGGTGTGCCGACGAGCCTGCCGAGGACGGCAGCGGTCGGCCGGCGAGGCGGTAGAGGTGGTCACGTTCGTCGCCCGTGAGCCGCAGGGCACGGGCCAGCGCTGCCAGCATCTGCTCCGACGGCTGGGCTCCACCGCGCTCGATCTCGATGTAGTAGTCGGTCGAGGCTCCGGCCAGCATGGCGACCTCGTCGCGTCGCAACCCAGGAACCCGGCGCCGGGGCCCGGCGACCAGGCCGACGTCCGAGGGCCGGACACGATCACGCCGGGATCGGACGAACACGCCCAGTTCGGTCAGATTCACCCTTCAAGTATCCATGCCCGGGCCTGCCGGACCCAGGGGGTCCCGACCCCTGGGTAAGTGCCCACTGGTTCCCGTCGACCGTCGGTCCCATCGTGGAGGCGTCACCCAGGAACCACCGACAGAAGGAACGGCACAGTATGTCCACCACCACGATCGCCCTGGTCACCGGCGGAAACCGCGGCATCGGCCGCTCCGTCGTCGAAGCTCTGGCCGCCGACGGCAGGGACGTCGTCCTCACCTACCACTCCCACGAGAGCGAGGCGAAGGAGGTCGTCGAGGCGGTGGCGGCACAGGGCCGCGTCGCCGAGGCGATCCAGCTCGACATGACCGAACCGGCCTCCTTCCCCGGCTTCGTCGACGCGGTGCGGCACGCCCTGAACGTCCGCTGGGGCCGCCAGTCCTTCGACATCCTGGTCAACAACGCCGGGTTCGCGCTGCACACTCCTCTGGGTGCCACCGACGAGGAGACCCTGGACCAGCTCTTCGCCGTCCACGTCAAGGGTGTCTTCCTGCTCACCCAGGCCCTCGCGACGGCCCCCGACGGCACGGCTCCCCTACTCGCCGACGGTGGCCGGATCATCAACTCCTCGAGCGGGCTCGCCCGGTTCGTCACGCCTCCCTACGCCGCCTACGGGGCGGTCAAGGGAGCGGTGGAGGTCCTGACCCGCTACTGGGCGGTCGAGCTCGGCGGGCGCGGCATCAGTGTCAACACCGTCGCGCCCGGCCCGGTGAACACCGACTTCGACGGCGGCTACCTCCGCGACGAGGGCCTCCAGCAGATCTTCAGCGGGCTGACCGCCCAGGGCCGGATCGCCCACGCCGACGACATCGGTCTTGCCGTGGCAGCCCTGGCGCGCGAGGGCACCCACTGGATCACCGGCCAGCGCATCGAGGCGAGCGGCGGCTTCCGCATCTGACGCCGTGCCCCGGCGGCGGAAAGCGGAGGTGCCGGCTGAACCCGTTGGGGGCGCCGAGGGCCGGCCCGACACCACAGGCGGAGCGCTGAGGAAGCGTGCGCACGGGCGTAGAAGATCTGGACGTGTTGAACGTACGGCAACGCGAGGCTCCTCCTGGCCTGATGCACCAGATGTGTCCCCGCTCCCATCAGGCGCCTCCGACAACGGGAACCGCACGGCCCACCCGACGCCACATGCCCGGTGGGCCGTGAGCGATGTCCGCACCGAGGCGGCCGGGCGGAGCATCACAGCATGAGTGCTCCTCCACCCGGCGTGCAGCACATGGCCCTCGACGTTCTCCTGTCGCCCGACCGCGGGACGGACCCTCCGGATCAGCCGATCCGGGCAACCACCAGGTGGCCTTCCGCCGGGTACCGGCGAGGGCTTCGAGGACTCGGGAGAGGGGTCGGGTCTCGAGGGCCGGAGCTCTCCTTGCTGATCGTCTCAGGGTGCGTCGAGCTGCGGGTCCGGTGCTCGACGATCTTGGTCGGCAGGGGGTCCGTGTGCGTGCTGACCTTGTTTCGGACGACCTGTGGGAGCGGGTGGCCCCGCTCCTGCCACCCGCTGCCGAACGGCGCCGCCGGCGTCTCGGGCGGTTGCGTGTTCCTGACCGGACAGCACTCGCCGACGTCCTGTTCGTGCCGCGGACCGGTGTCGCCTGGCGGCGCGTCCCGGCGGAGACGTGGGCTGTTCCGGAGTGACGGCCTGGCACCGACTACGGGACTGGACCGAGGCCGACGTCCGGCCACGCCTGCACGCCGCCCTGCTGACCGAGCTTCGCCGCGCGCACCTGCTGGACCTGGACGACTGCTCCGTGGACGGTTCGGACGTCCTGGCCCTCAATGGGGGGATCACGTCGGCCTCTCTCCCGTCGACCGTGCCAGCCCCGGCTCCAAGCATCCATGGACCGCCGGTGTCACCGCAGGCCGGCGTTCTGAAACGATCAGCCAATGGCGTCCCTGAGGAGTTCGCGGCCGGGGCTGCGGACAGCGAGCGCACTTCGGGGTCTGGAGCGGCGAGCCGCCGACGTAGTTGCCGGTTCTCCGGCCTCGAAACGAGGCACCACGGGGGGCGTTGCCCAGGAGGAGGGTATTGCACGGAGCCCGGTTGGGGCCGTGGTGCGGCCGGCCCAGCGCTCAGACTTCGTGAGAAGCTCAACCTTCGCTGCGACAGTCAGGCGCAACGCCATCGCCGCCTGCACCGCGAGTCTCGACCTGAACCTGATGTGTACCAGCCACCCGCGGACGATCGAGGGCGCCCGCCCGATGTCCGCGGGTGGACCGCTGGAGGCCGGTGGCAACGCCGGTCCTGGATGGATGGCCGTCGCCGACGGGACCGGGAGGCCCCGTCGGAACAGAACCCGGCGTACAGCCCTGACTCGCCTGCCCTCACCTCCACCTGCGGAAACCCCGTCGCGTCTGCCGGATCTCCGGCACCCGGGGAGCTCCTGAGGAATTCCCCGGGGATTCCCTTCGCGTCGCCGGCCGGGTCACTGCGTGACGGCCGGGGGCCGGCGGTCACCGGGGGCGAGCAGGAGGACCTCGAGGGCGCGGGCGCAGGTGTCGGCCTGGGTGAGGAACCAGGGCATGCGGGCGCGGGTGATGACCTCCGGGGTGGCACGCACCGCCAAGGCGAAGCGGGCGGACTCGGTGTGGTCGAGGACGGGCACCGCCAAAGTGCGCACGCCGTGGGCGGACTCGCCGTCGTTGAGGGCGTGCCCCGCAGCCCTGACTCGCCGCAATTCCGCCGCCAGCAGGGCCGGTTCGGTGATGGTGCGGTCGGTGAAGCCGGGCAGCGGAGGCAGTGACCCGGGGCCGCCCTCGCCCGGGCGGGGCCAGGCGAGGAGGACCTTGCCGAGGGCCGTGGAGTGCAGCGGGCGGCGCAGTCCCACCTTCGGGGTGACCGAGCCGCCGGCCACGATCACCGCGTGGGGGCCGCTGCGCAGTGCCAGGTCGGCGGTGGCCCCGGTCCGCCGGGCGAGGTCGGCCAGCTCGGGGGCGGCCAGGTGCAGGCCGCGCTGGTGGTACGACAGGCGTCCCAGCTCGGTGACGGCGGGGCCGAGGCGGTAGCGGGCCGTCCGGGCGTCCTGCTCCAGGAAACCGGCGCCGAGCAGGGTGCGGGCCAGCCGGTGCGCGGTGGACGTGGAGAGGTCCAGGCGTCTCGCGAGTTCCGAGGCACTGAGGTCCGGCGCGTTGTCGTGGAAGCTGTGCAGCACGTTCAGCGCGCGGCGCACCGCCTGCACGCCTGAGGGCGTCGCGTCCCCGTCGGGGGTTGGGCGCATCTTGATCCGGTTCCTCTCATCGCCGGCCGCCGGGGCCGCCGGCCCCTGGTTCGGGCGGTTTTTGGTCCCACATGGCGGCATGTGAGTATCCGTCGCACCGACTGGGTGGAGGGCCTTGGAAGGCATCGTGAAACATTGCGTTCACCTTCGTTCCCACATCATGGGAAGCCGCTTGCCCGTACGTCCGAAGCCGTGCCAGGCTGCGGTCATCGCCCCGGCCACCGGGCCGGGCGGACGTCCAGCGGCTCGGAAGGGAGCAGGGTGATGCGCACAGCCGTCCTCGTCCCGTCGGCTCCCGTGCGGTGCAGTCTCACGCTGCGCCGCCACATCGACTTGGCCCGCGTCTCCAGCGCCGCCTGTCGCTGAACCTCTCCCAGCCGCCACTCCGGTGGTCCCGGCTGCCCTTCGCCTTCGCCCACGCCGAAGTGGAGCGCGCCTCCCTGCGCTCGTCGCCGACGGCCGGCCGTCAACACGCCCCGTCAACACGCCGCGGTACGCCGTGCGGCCGTCGCGCCTGACCGGGTGACGTCGCCGTCCGCGTCGCCGTCGCTGCGCACGGACGTCGCCCGGGGCTGACCTGCCCCGCCGCACCGAACGGCGGCTCCGCGCCCCGCACCTCGCCCCAGCCGTCCCTCCAGGGAAGAGACCATGACGCATGCCCCCGTGCCCGTGAGCGGGCCCGACACCCTCTGGTTCACCCGCTGCCCGGTGCCCACGGCCACCGGCGTCGCCGCCGACCGCGACTGGCTCGCCGCCGAGTTCGCGCCGGACGGCATCACCGTCCGCTCCCTGCAGGACGCCGCGCCCGACGTGGACGACGCCCGGCGCGGGACCCACTTCACCCACTCCCTGCCGGGACTCTTCCGGGAGGGCGGCAACGTACCCGCGCTGTGGGCGCGCTCACGCGGTGAGCGGACCCGGCTGATCGGGCTGACCTGGATCGAGGAGCGCCAGGCCGTCCTGGTGGCCCCGGAATCAGGGATCCGGGGCGCGGCCGCCCTGCGCGCGCTGCGGCTCGCGGTGCCCGAGCACGACATCGCCATCGACTTCTGGCGGGCCATGGCGCTGCGCGGCTTCGAGGGCGCGCTGGCATCCGCCGGACACACGCTGGAGGACGCGGTGCTCGTCGACGTCCCCGCCGGCGACCACCGGGGGCAGTGGGCGGACGAGCTCGCCGCCCTCATGCGCGGCGACGTCGACGCGGTGTACGTCAAGGGCGCCCTGGCGGTCGAGGCGGCGCGTCGCGCGGGCGCCGAGGTCGCGGTCGAGCTCGACGAACTGCCGTCGCGCACGCACCGGGTGAACAACGGCACGCCGCGCCCCATCACGGTCCACCAGAGCCTGCTCGACGAACGCCCCGACCTCGTCGACCGCTTCCTCGCCGTGCTGCTGGGCGCCGCCGACTGGGCGGAGGGGCGGCCGGAGGAGGTCAACCGGATCCTGGGCGCCGAGACCGGAGCAGGCAGCGAGGGCGTCCGGGGGGCATACCGGCCCGGAACGCACCGCGCCCTGCACCCCGATCTGTCGGAGGAGCGCCTCGCCCTGCTCGCCCAGCAGGAGTCCGCGCTTCGGGCGCACGGCTTCCTGCCGGAGCCCGTCGACGTACGGGCCTGGGCGGACCCCGAGCCGCTGCGCCGCGCCCGCCTGCTGGCGGCGGACCGCGACCGCGCGTCCGTCTGACGCGGGCGCACCCCGCCCGGTCCGTGCCCCGGCCCCGAACCCCGTGAAGCCCACCCCGCACACCCCTGAGGAATCCGTCATGCCCATATTCAGAGTCCGTGTCCTCCCCGCCTTCCTCGCGTCCGCCGCGGTGCTCGCCGCGGCCACCGGATGCGGCACCTCCGAGGCCGCCGGAGGTGGCGGCGGCGCGAACGCCGACGGCGGCGATCCCGTGGTCATCCGCATCCCCGACCCCGGCAACTCGGGTGTCCTCGCCGTCGGGAAGAAGGACGGATCGCTGGACAAGGCGCTCGCGAAGGTGAACGCGAAGGTCGCCTGGACCGGCAGCGCGGGCCCCTTCGCGCCCGCCGCCCAGGCGCTCAACGCCGACCAGCTGGACATCGCCACCGGCTCCATCACCTCCGGCATCACCTCCCTGACCCAGAAGCCCGGGTTCAAGTTCTTCACCGCCACCGCACCCGACCCCGCCGGAGAGGGCATCCTCGCCAGGAACGGCTCCGGGATCGACTCGGTCAAGGACCTGGTCGGGAAGAAGGTCGCCGTCAACCAGGGCGGCACCGGCGAGTACCTGCTGCTCAAGGCCCTCGCGAACGAGGGGATCTCCCCGGACCGGGTGGAGCGGGTCTACCTGCGCCCCGACCAGACCGCCGCCGTCTTCAACGCGGGCAAGGTCGACGCCTGGGCGGTCTGGGCCGCGTACTCGGTGGCCGAACTCGGCACCGGGAAGGCGCACTTCGTCGCCGACGGCAAGGCCATCGGCTCCGACAACTACAGCCTGACCGCGGTGCGCACCGCGTTCGCCGAGGAACACCCGGAGGTCGTCAAGGCCCTCTACGCCTACCTGCACGAGGGCAGCGCCAGGCAGAAGCAGGACCCGGCCGCCTACCTGAACGTCAACACCGACGCCGGGCCGCAGGCACTGAACGGCGAGGCCAAGCGGATCCAGATCGACTTCACCGGCAAGGGCTCCACCGTCGAGCCCATCCGGGACGCCGACATCGAGCGCTTCCGGAACGTCGCACGGTTCTACGCCGAGCAGAAGGTCACCCGCAGCGAGGTCGACATCGCCGCCCACCTGATCGACGTCGAGAAGCTGTCATGACGCCGGCCCAGACGACCCCGGCCCAGGCGCCCCCGGCGCCGGGTCCGGCGGGTCCGGCGGGTCCGGCGGGTCCGGAAGCGGCTGCCGCGGCGTCCACGGCCACGGTGTCCACAGCCTCCACGCCCGCGGTGAGCACGGACCGCGGCCGGAGGGCTCCGGTGCTCGTGACGCCCCGGGCGCCCGTGCGGCGTGCCCGCTCGCGCGCCTACGCGACGACCCTGCGGGCCCTCGGCCCGCTGCTGCTCCTGGTGCTGTGGTGGGCGGCCTCCGCCACCGGGGTGCTGACCCCCGACGTCCTCGCCTCGCCCGCCGGCGTGGTGCGCGCGGTCGGCGAGCTGTGGGGCAACGGTCAGTTGGGCGACGCGCTCACCACCTCGCTCACCCGCTCCGGCATCGGCCTGCTCATCGGCCTCACCGCCGGCCTCACCCTGGGCGTCGTCACCGGCTTCACCCGCCTGGGCGACGAGCTCCTCGACTCGTCGCTGCAGACCCTGCGGACCATCCCGTTCCTGGCGCTGGTCCCGCTGTTCATGGTGTGGTTCGGGATCAACGAGATCGCGAAGATCCTGCTGATCGCCGTGGCGACCACCTTCCCCATGTACGTCTCCACCGCCGGAGGGGTCCGCAACACCGACCAGAAGCTGGTCGAGGCCATGCGCAGCTTCGGGATGAGCAGGCTCGCCGTCGTGCGGGAGGTCGTCCTGCCGGGCGCGCTGCCCTCGCTGCTCGCCGGGCTGAGGCTCTCCATGACGCTCAGTGTGATCGCGCTGATCGCCGCCGAGGAGATCAACGCCACCGCCGGCATCGGCTACCTCATGGCGCAGGCGCAGAGCTACGCCCGCACCGACGTCCTCGCCGTCTGCATCCTCGTCTACGGGCTCCTCGGCCTGCTCGCCGACGGGATCGTCCGGCTGCTGGAGAGGGTCCTGATGCCCTGGCGCGCGGCGGGACGGGGGGAGAAGCGATGAACGCGGCCGTACAGGTGAAGGGCCTGCGCCGGGTGTTCGGCGACCGACCCGTCCTCGACGGTCTCGACCTCACCATCGGCCAGGGCGAGTTCGTGGCCCTGCTGGGGGCGAGCGGCAGCGGGAAGACGACGCTGCTGCGCATCCTCGGAGCCCTCGACGGCGCCGACGAGGGAGAGGTGCTGGTGCCCGAGGCCCGGACCGTGGTCTTCCAGGAGCCGCGTCTCGTCCCCTCCAAGCGCGTCCTGGCCAACGTGACCGTCGCGCTGCCGCGCGGCGAGGCGGCGCGCGGTGCGCGGGCACTGGCCGAGGTCGGGCTGGCCCGGCACGCGCGGGCCTGGCCCGCCACCCTGTCGGGCGGCGAGGCGCAGCGCGTCGCCCTGGCCCGCGCCCTGGTCCGGGAGCCCGAACTCCTGCTGCTGGACGAGCCGTTCGCGGCGCTCGACGCCCTGACGCGGCTCAGGATGCAGGACCTCGTGGGCGAGCTGTGCCGGACCCACAGGCCTGCGGTGCTGCTGGTCACCCATGACGTGGACGAGGCCGTGCGGCTGGCCGACCGGGTCTGCGTCCTGCGCGACGGCCGGCTCGTCACCGACGAACCCGTCACCGTCGCCCGGCCGCGGGAGCCGAGCGACCCCGCCTTCGCCACCCTGCGCAGACGGCTCCTGCGCGACCTGGGGGTGGGGCCGGAGACCGCCCCCGCGGCGACCCCGGTGCCCGGGGCCGAGCTCGCGTCCGCGTCCGCGTCCGACAACCGTCCGTGAACCTCTCCCGCACCCGCGCCTGAACCCGTAACCGCCCCCGCACGCACCCCGTAACCGCCCCCGAACCGTAACCGCACCCGAACCCGATCCCGGAGTGATCCGTCATGACCGTCACCATCGGCGTCCACAACAGCAACCCCACCCTGTACTACCTGTCTCGCCTCGACCTCGCCGCCGAGGAGCTCGCCGCCGTCGGCGAGACCCCCGTGTTCCACGTGTACACCGACGGCGTCCGCACCGGGGCCCTCCTCACCGAGGGCGTGATCGACTTCGGCGGCACCGGCTCGACCCCGCCCATCACCGCCCAGGCCGCCGGGCACGACATCGTGTACACCGCCGTCTCGGCCCCGCGCCCCGACCACGGCGCCCTCCTGGTCACCGAGGACGGCCGGGTGCGCGAGGTCACCGACCTGAAGGGCGGCACCGTCCACCTGGCGATCGGCTCCTGGCAGACCCACCTGATCGCCAAGGCACTCGACGACGCCGGCCTGTCGTACGCCGACGACATCACCGCCGTGCGCGCAGGCGAGGACAGCGAGGCCCTCCTGCGCTCCGGGGAGATCACCGCCTGGGTCGCGCAGGGCCCGCAGCTCGCCGCCGCGCTGCGCACCGGCGGGGTCCGCGTGCTGGTCCCCACCGCCGACGTCATCACCGACCGCTCGGTGTTCTTCACCCGCAGGGAGCTGGCCGAGAAGCGTCCCGAGGTCGTCGAGGCGCTGAACCGGGCGCTGCGGCGCGCCGACGAGTGGGCGGCCGCCCACCCGCGGGAGGCCGCCGAGATCGCCGCCGGGCACCAGGGCGGCACTGTCGACGACTGGGAGACGGCGCTGCGCGCCCTGCCGTGGAAGACCGAGGAGGTCGGCGAGGCGTTCCTGGCCGAGCAGCAGGAGGCCGCCGACATCTTCGCCCGCATCGGCTTCGTCGAACGGCCGGTGACCGTCGCGCACGCCGTCGCCGGCCGGGACTGAGAGGCCCGCGACATGGCCTCCGAAGTCCTCTGGTACATCATTCCCCGCGAGGGCGCCTACCCGTGGGAGCCGGGCGGCCGCAGGCAGGTCGACCTCGGCTACCTCCAGCAGCTCGCCGGCACCGTCGAACGCCTCGGCTACACGGGTGCGTTGCTCGCCACCGACTTGTACGACGTGTGGCCGCTGGGCAGTGCCCTGTCCGCCGCCACCAGCAACCGGTTCAGGCCGCTGCTCGCCGTGCACCCCGGCCTGATCTCGCCGACCCTGCTGGCCAAGATGGCGCTCAGCTTCGACAACCTCTTCGGCGGACGACTGCGCTTCAACGTCGTCAACGGCTCGACCAAGGTGCTCGGCGAGTACGGCCTCCAGGTCGGACACGACGAGCGGTACGAACTCAGCGCCGAGTACTGGTCGATCGTGAAGCGGCTCACCGCCGGAGAGGTCTTCGACCACAAGGGCCGGTTCTACGACCTGAAGGGCGCGGGCTCCTCCTTCCGCGACCTGCGGCCGGTCCAGGCCCCGCACATCCCCCTGTGGTTCGGCGGTTCGTCGGAGCCGGGCATCGAGATGGCCGCCCAGCACGTCGACGTCTACCTGACCTGGGGCGAACCCCCGCACCTGCTCAAGGAGAAGCTCGACCGGGTGCGGGCTCGGGCCACCGCGTACGGGCGGACCCTGCGCGTCGGACTGCGGCTGCACCTGATCGTCCGTGACACCGAGGACGAGGCGTGGGCCGCCGCCGACCGGCTCCTGGACGTGACCAGCGAGGCCACCTACGCCCGGCAGCTCGGCAGCGAGGAGGCGAGCGACGGGGTGGGCTGGCAGCGCCAGTTCCGCCAGCACGGCGGCAGGGTCCCGGCCCGGGCCCGGGAGCTCGAGGTCCACCCCAACCTGTGGCCGGGCATGAGCCTGTTCCGGCCGGGGCCCGGCACGGCCGTGGTCGGCTCCACGGCACAGGTGATCGAGCGTCTCAAGGAGTTCGAGGACCTCGGGGTCGACACGTTCATCCTGTCGGGCAACCCCCTCCTGGAGGAGGCGTACCGGGTGGCCGAGACGGTGCTGCCCGCACTCGGCGTCCGGCGGTGACCCGACCCGCTCCCGGCACGTCGTTCCCCGCTTGAGACACGGCCCGCGGTGGCCGGTTCCCCACGGCATAGAC
>NZ_JBHTVQ010000065.1:4201-37321 GCF_042792855.1 Streptomyces sp. NPDC056600 | reverse complement strand
GCCCGGTCCCGGGACCGGGCGGGAGGCGCTGTCGCGCGTCCGGCGGCAGGCCGCCGCGGGGGCGTCAGGACACCTTCTGGGGCACCGTCCGCTCCAACGCGCGGACGTCCCGCAGCCCGAGGGCCGCCAGCGACGAACCGGAGACGACCGCGGCGACCACCAGAAGCCAGGCGTCGACCCCCGCCGCCGCCGCGAGCGGACCGGTCAGGGCGAGGCCGAGGGGCCTGGCCACGAAGGAGCCGACCGAGTCGAAGGCGTACACCCGGGCCAGCTTGTCCTCCGGCACCTGGCTCTGGATGCTCTGGTCCCAGTAGACGCTGAACATCTGCAGGCCGATGCCGTGGACGAACGCGCCCAGCATGACGGGCCACAACGTGTCCGACAGCGCCATGGCGAGCGGGAAGACGCCGGTCAGCGTGAGCAGCGCGACTCCGGTCGCCAGCGGTTTGCCCGGCCTGACCCGCAGGGCGAGCAGTCCGCCGGCCACGAACCCGGCCATCAGGGCCGCGAGCACGAAGCCCCAGGCGCTGCGTCCCATCCCCTCGCCCACCACGACCGGGCCCAGCACGGCCTGCGCCCCGCCGTAGAACAGGTGGTAGAGCAGGGCCTGCAGCACCAGCAGCCACAGCCAGGTGTGGCGGGTGACCTCACGGAACCCCTCGCCGAGGTCCGCGAGTGGCGACGTCGTGCGGGGCGCGCGGGCGTTGGAGGCGCGCAGGCGGCCGAAGGCCACGGCGGCCACCGTGAAGGTGGCGGCGTCGACCATGACGGCCCACCCCGGGCCCACCACCGCGACCAGCAGACCGGCGACGGCGTAGCCGAGGGTGCGGAAGAGGCTGTCCAGCAGCGAGCGGGTGGCCACCGCGTCCGCCAGGTCGGCCTCCGGGACGACCACCCGGGTCATCGCCTTGGAGGACGGCCGGCTGAGCGCCGTGACCACGCCGGCGATACCGCCGAGCAGGGCGAGCAGCCATATCGAGGCGGCGTCCAGCAGCACCACCACGGCGAGCAGCGCCATGACCACGGCGCTGGCGACGGACCCGCCCTGCATCATCAGCTTGCGTGAGAAGCGGTCGCCGAGAACCCCTCCGGCGAGCATGGTGACGATCTGGCAGATCGCGAGGACGGCTTCCACCAGGCCCAGGTCGGTGATCGAACCGCCCAGGTCGAGCACGGCGAAGGCGAGCGCCACCGGGGTGACGGCGTTGCCGAGGGCGCTGACCGAGACGCCGGTGACCAGGAGGCGGAAATCGCGGTGCCGAAGGACTTGTCTGCTTTTCACGCCGGGACGCTAGTTGGCCCGCCGACTCCTGGTCAATGAGCTATCGCGCCAACCGGTCAGCCCTCCGGCGGCTCCTCTTCCTCCGCCCCGAGCACGGCCAGGGTCTCCCGCAGCCAGGCGATCTCGGCCCGGCCGGTCGCCCTGGCCACGGTGAGGACACCGCGCCGGAACGGGTCGTCCAACTCCTCCGCCCGCAGCGGGCGGTCGCCGTCGAGGAAGAAGCTGGACGGCTCCTCGAGGAAGTCCAGCCGCCGCCGCAGGACGGCGGACTGCGCGGCCGGGTCGTCCAGGTGGCGGAGGAAGGCGAGCAGGGTGAACCAGCGGTTCTCGTCGGTGACGTCCAGTCGCTCCGGTTCGGCGAGTCGGCGGCCGAGTTCCCGGGCGCCCGCGTCGGTGAGCGTCAGCACGTGCCGAGGGGCGGCCGCGGAACCCGGTTCGGTGGTCCGGGCGAGCAGCCCCGCGTTCTCCAGGCGCTTGATGGCCGGGTAGAGGGTGCTCTCGCCGACGGGACGCACGTGCCCGATCAGGGCGGTCAGCCGCTTGCGCAGTCCGTACCCGTGCAGCGGGGCGTCGCGGAGGAAACCGAGGATGGCCAGTTCGAGCATGGAGGCATTCTTACGTACATCCGATGCGACATACCTCGACACCGATGTATGGTGCGACTCGCGGGTGGACGTTCCCACCCGTTCGGAGCCGGGGGCGGACCCCGGCGGGAAAGGAGTGGCGACGGTGCGACAGGTGGAGTTCGACGGCAGGGGCAGCCGGGTCCGCTGGACCGAGACGCCCGGAGCGGAGCCGGCCCGGGTGTACGTCCACGGGCTGGGCGCCGCCTCGGCCGTGTACCACGCGCATGTCGCCGCGCGGCCCGAGGTGGCCGGGCGGCGCAGCCTCTTCGTCGACCTGCCGGGCCACGGGATCAGCGACCGGCCGGCGGACTTCGGCTACTCCCTGGAGGACCACGCCGACGCCCTCGCGGCGGCGCTCGACGCCGCGGGCGTCGGCGGGGCGGAGGTCGTGGGGCACAGCATGGGCGGTTCGGTGGCGATCGTGCTGGCCGGCCGCAGGCCCGACCTCGTGTCCCGGCTGGTCCTCACCGAGGCGAACCTGGACCCGGACCCGCCGGTGACGGCCGGGAGCAGCCGGATCACGTCGTTCACGGAGGAGGAGTTCCTCACCGAGGGGTACGCGCGGACCCTGGAGCACGTGGGCCCCCGGTGGGCGGCCACCATGCGCCTGGCGGACCCGCGGGCCCTGCACCGGTCCGCGGCCGGTCTGGCCCGTGGCTCGCGCCCCACGATGCGCCGCGTCCTCGAAGACCTCACCGTGGACCGGGTCTACCTGCAGGGCGCGCTGAGCGGCGAACTGGAGGGCCGGGCGGACCTGGAGGCGGCGGGGGTGCGGGTGGTGACCGTGCCGGACGCCGGGCACAACGTCATGTTCGACGCGCCGGACACCTTCGCGGCCGTCGTGGCGGGGTGAGCGCGCACGGCCCCCGGCCCGTCCGTCGGACCGACCCGGCCACGGCGCGGCCGGCGGATCCCGGGGCCGGGCGCGACCCCCGTCAGGCCAGGACGCGGCGGATCGCCTCGGCGGGGACCTCGTGGCCGGCTCCCTCCACCACCTCCAGCCGGCAGCCGGCGAGACGGCCCGCGACCTCGCGCACGTCGTCCAGCAGGTCGTCCCGCGCCCCGACGACCAGGTGGGTCCGCCCGGGGAGGTGCGGGGCCTGTGGCAGTTCCGCCACGGAGATCGCCGGGGCGACCGCGACGACACGGGCCACCTCCCCCGGCTCCCGGGACAGCGCCCACTGCAGCGCGACCCGCCCGCCGGCCGAGAACCCGGCGACCGTCAGCGGGAGGCCCGCGACCTCACCGGCGTGCGCGGCCATCGCGGCGTCGACCTCCTCGAGCGCCCGCGGCGTGCGCGGCCAGGTCCGGTAGCGGGGCGAGGTGCGCCAGGAGGAGCGCACCGCCAGCACCGCGAACCCCGCCTCCAGGGCGGGCCGCCAGGCCCTCAGCGCGTCCTGTTCCGACTCCTCGGCGCCGTGCAGGGCGAGGAGCACGCCGCGCGCCGGGAGCGTGCCGGGCCGCACCAGGACGTCGTGGTCCCGGGACATCGTCAGGGCCTCGTTCCAGCGCCCGGCCGACGTCTCGCGCAGCGCGGCGAAGGCGGGCAGCCGGCGCACCTGTGTGAAGTCCTCCTCGCCGTCCAGCACCGCCGGGTCCCACCAGCCGCCCTCCGCGAGGGCCTCCCGCAGCGTGTCCAGCGCCTCGCCGGGACGCCCCGCGGCGCCCTGAAGGCAGGCGAGCAGGTAGGCCAGCTCGGCCCGCCAGGGCAGCGTCGAGGGCGGCGCGGCGACAAGGAGGCGGATGCCGTCCTGCAGGCGACCTTCCTCGTAGGCGCGGAACACCTCGTCGTTGAGGCGGCGGTAGGCGGTCAGGGCGGCGGGGGGTTCTTCGACGATCATGGCGCGCACCGTAGGGCCGGCCCGGGGCCGGAGCAAGCGAATACCGGCGGCCCGGACCGTGCCGCGGCCCGGCGACGGGCCCGGCGCGGGCGCGTGACGTCGTCTCGCACAATGGGCGCATGACAACGCCTCGCACGGTCTCCACGGCCGAACTGGAGCAGTCGTGGGTGGTCGCCAACACCACCATGAACCGCGGGCGCGGCCTGTCCGGGGTGAACAGCTACGCCCGCGAGCTCGGCAGGGATCCGCTGGACGCGCTCGCCGGGCGCACCGCGCCCTGCTGGCTGGACCTGTGCAGCGGGGAGGGCAGGGCGCTGTGCGAGGCCGCGGCGGTCCTGCCCGCGGACGCGGTGCTCACCGGCGTCGACCTGGTGGGGCCGATGTTCCCGGCGCCGCTGCCCGCCACGGTGGAGCTGGTGACCGCCTCGGTCTCCGCCTGGGCGCCGGACCGCGCCCAGCACCTGGTCACCTGCGTGCACGGCCTGCACTACGTGGGCGACCCGTTGGGGCTGCTGGCCCGGGCCGCGACCTGGCTGACCCCGGACGGCCTTCTGCTGGCCCACTTCGACCCGGGGCTGATCCGCTGGGCGGACGGCTCGCCGGCCGGACCGGCCGCGCTGGCGGCCCTGCGCGCCGCCGGGTTCCGCCACTCCCGGTCGCGGTCGCTGCTGGTCCTCGAGGGCGGCCGGCGCCCGGTGCTGCCGTTCCGTCACCTCGGCGCCGACCCGGACGCGGGGCCGGGACGCACCGGCCAGCCCGCGGTGGCCGCCCACTACGCGCCGGCGCCGGGCGGCGCGGCCGGCGGATGATCTGCCCTGGGCAGATTCGCTGGGCAGCGGGCCCGTGGCCTGCTTTGCTCCGGTCATGGAGATTCTGGTTCTGGGCGGTACCGCATGGCTGGGCCGCGAGATCGCACGGCAGGCGCTGGAGCGCGGGCACCGGGTGACCTGTCTGGCGCGTGGGGAGAGCGGCGGCATCGCGGAGGGGGCGCGCCTGGTCGTGGGCGACCGGCGCAAGGCGTCCGCGTACGAGGCGCTGCCCGCGCAGGAGTGGGACGCGGTGTTCGACGTCTCGTGGCAACCGGGCTTCGTGCGGGGTGCGTTGGCGGCGCTGGGGGAACGTGCCCGTCACTGGTCGTACGTCTCCTCGGGCAACGTGTACGCCTCGCACGCGACCTTGGGCGCGGACGAGTCGGCGGAGCTGCTCGCCCCCACCGACAGGGACGAGGCCGACCGGGAGGTGTACGGCGAGGCGAAGGTGGCCTGCGAGGCCGCGTGCCGGGAAGCGGTCGGCGACCGGCTGCTGGTGGCGCGGGCCGGGCTGATCGGCGGTCCCGGCGACGCCAGCGACCGGGCCGGCTACTGGGTGGCGCGGGCCGCACGGGCCTCGGAGGAGCCGATGCTGGTGCCCGCCCTCCCTGACGCCCCGGTGCAGGTGGTGGACGTACGGGACCTGGCCCTGTGGCTGGTGGAGGCCGCGGAGAAGGGCGTGACGGGGGTGTACGACACGGTGGGCCCGCGGATCTCCTTCGCCGAGTGGATCGAGGCGGCGCGCGCCGCGGGGGGCCACACGGGTCCGCTGGTGGGCGCGCCCTCCGACTGGCTGCTGGAGCAGGGCGTGGCCCAGTGGGCGGGCGAGGAGTCGCTGCCGCTGTGGCTGGTCGAGGAGGGTTCGGACGGCTGGCTGGCACGGGCCGGTACGGCGGCCCGGGCGGCCGGGCTGCGGCACCGCCCGTACGAGGAGATGCTCGCCGACACCCTCGTCACGGAACGGGAGTCGGGCCTGGACCGGCCCCGGAGGGCGGGGCTGAGCCAGGCCCGCGAGCGGGAGCTGCTGGCGGCGCTGGAGGGCAGGAGCTGAGGGTTCAGCCCGCCGGCACCGCCGCCGAGACCTCCGCCAGCAGGACGGCCGGGTCCGCGCCCCAGTGGGAGGCGAGCACGAGGTCGCGGGCGGGGTCGACCCAGAGCAGGTGGGTGCCCCCGTTGCCGCGGGCGCACCGGCCGGTGGCGGGGGCGGACGGCCATACGGTGCGGTGGTCGTTGAAGCCACCAGGACAGGCCGTAGTCGGGCTTGACGGCGCCGGGTGTCCACAGTTCGTCGATCCAGCGGGACGACAGCACCCGGCGCCCGCCCCACCGGCCGCCGTCGAGGCAGAGCTGCCCGAGGCGGGCGAGGTCGCGGGCGTTGATCCACAGGCCGCCGCCCCAGTGGGCGCCGCCGGACACGACGGGCAGGACCGCGTCGGCCAGGGGCAGGCGGGCGTTGCGGTAGCCGTGCCAGGACCAGCTGTCCGAGGCGCCGGCCGGCGTCATGACGCGTTCGCGCAGCACCTCGTCCAGCGGGCGGCGGTACAGCGCGGTGAGGGCGAGGGCGGCCAGGTTGACCCGGACGTCGTTGTAGGCCCAGCCCTTGCCCGGCGGCCCGCCGACGAGACCGGCGCCGTGGGTGCTCTGGGCGTCGACGCGGGTCGGTTTGCCCCAGAGTTCGCCCTCCCACTGGCTGGTCTGGTCGAGCAGGTGCCGCCAGGTGATGTCCCGGGCGTGCCCCTCGGCGAACTGCGGGAGCGTCAGTACCCGGGACACCGGCTCGTCCAGGTCGAGCAGCCCGTCGTCGAAGGCCGGTCCCGCGGCCAGCGACAGCACGCTCTTGGTGGCGCTGAACGCCATCTCGACGCGGTCCGGATCGCCCCAGGAGGCGAGGACGGCGCCCCGGCGCACGACGAGACCGCTGGGGCCGCCGCCGTCGAGGAGGGGCCCGAGCACCTCGCGGTGGGAGGTGTCCGCCACCTGCGCCTCGAGGTAGGAGGCCATGTCCTCGACACCGGCGACGGGCCGTGCCGACTGCCGGCGCACCGCACGCCGCAGCGCCTCGGCGTCCACCCCTTCCCAGGCCTCGCCGTCCGCCTCGGCCGGCCATGTCGGCGCCTGCTCCCCCACCGTGCTCCCCACCCGTCGATCGTCTCCCGGTCGCTCACGCTGATCGATCATCATGATCGACGCTTGCGCCCCGCGTCCAGGAACCGGACGATCCGCCCCCGCAGTCCGGCCGGGTCCAGGCCGTGGGCGGCGAGGTGTTCGGGCATGGTGCCGTAGCGGCGCAGCTCCCGGCGGCCGACACCGAGGCCGAGGACGCGGTGCGGGACGTCGGCGAGGGCGTCGGCCGCGGCCGGGGTGGAGGTGCCGGCCAGGTACGGTTCGACCAGGACGACGTCGGTCCCGGCCGCCTCGGTGGCCTCCCGCAGGGTCCGGGCGTCGAAGGGCCGCACGGTGGTCGCGTACAGGACGGTGAGGTCCAGGCCCTCGGTGGCCTCGAGCACGGGGGTGAGCATGGGTCCGACGGCGACCACCACGCCCGCTCCGCCGCGGCGCACGGTCAGCGGGCGCGAGCCGTCCACGGGGTGGGCGTCGTCGTTGGTCTGGGCGGAGAGGCGGACGTAGACCTTGTCGTCGCCGGCTCCGACTGCCTGCCGCAGCAGGGTCTCGGCCTCGTCGGGGTGCCCGGGCACGTGCACGGTCCAGCCGTCGAGGGTGTCGAGCAGCGCCACGTCGCCGGGCGACATGTGGGTGAAGCCGCCGGCCGGCCAGTCGTAGGAGCCGAGGGCGCTCACCAGGACCGCGCCGGCGTCCTGGTGGCCGAGGTCCAGCTTCACCTGCTCGAAGGGCCGCTCCACCAGGAAGCTGCCGAAGGTGTGCAGGACGGGCCGCATGCCCGTCAGGGCCAGGCCCGCCCCGGCCCCGATCAGCAGTTGTTCGCGGATGCCGACGTTGATCACCCGGTCGGGGTGGCGGCGGGTCGCGTCGGTGAAGCCGTCCCGGCCGATCTCGGCGAGCACCACGGCGACCCGGGGGTCCTCGTCGAGCAGTCGGGTCATGACGGGGGCGAAGCGGTCGCGCATGGTGTCCATCAGGGGTTCTCCCGTTCCCGTTGCGTTCGAGTTCCGTGCGTCGGACGTTCTTCGCCCGTCAGACGTTCTTGGACCGCACCCGCGCCACGACGGCGTGCGGGCGGCCGGCGTGCGGCCGGGTGAAGGCCTCGTACAGTGCCTCGTGGTCATGGCCGTCCGCGGTGACGACGGACCACCCGGCCGCCTCGAAGCGGGCGGCGATGCCGTCGGGCCGGGCGTGACTGGCCGAGGAGTTGTCCACGACGACGGCGTGCAGCCTCTCCAGTCCCGCCGGGCCGGCGAAGGCGAGGGCCTCGTGGTTGCTGCCTTCGTCCAGTTCGGCGTCGCCGGTCAGCACCCACACCGCCGGATCGGTGAGCCCCTGGGCGCGCAGGCCCAGGGCCTCGCCCACCGCGACGGGCAGGCCGTGGCCGAGCGATCCGCTGCCGATCTCCACGCCGGGCAGCAGGGTGCGGTCCGGGTGATGGCCGAGCGGGGAGTCGTAGGAACCGAAGCCGGGCAGCCACTCGACGGGGAGGAAGCCCTTGGCGGCGAGGACGGCGTAGTAGGCCATCGGACCGTGCCCCTTGGAGAGCAGGAACCGGTCCCGCTCCGGGTCCCGCGCCCGCTGGGGCGACACCCGCAGGACGCCGTCGTACAGCACCCACAGGACGTCGAGGGTGGAGGTGGCGGCGGGGCCGTGCTTCTCGTCCCCGGTCATCAGGGCCATCAGCCGGGGCAGGTCGTCGTAGGTGTGGGCGTTCTCGTGCGCGGTGGTCGCGGTCATGCGGAAAGCGTGCGACCTCGAGCGAGGTTGAGGTCAAGCGCGGGACGCGGACGGGTGCCGTAGCGTGTCGGCATGGCCCTCCCCGACACCGAGCCGCGGCTCGACACCCCCGACCCGTCCGCGCAGTTCGTGGCGTACCTGGACTACTACCGCGCCGTGGTGGAGCGGAAGGTCTCCGGCCTCTCCGACGAGCAGCTGCGGACCTCGCGGCTGGCCTCCGGCTGGACGCCGCTCGAGCTGTTGTGCCACCTGGTCCACATGGAGCGGCGGTGGTTCGTCTGGGGGTTCCTGGCGGAGCCCGTCGAGGAGCCGTGGGGCGACCGGGGGGACGACGGGCGCTGGTCGGTGCCGGAGGGTGTCACGGCCGGGGACCTGGTCGCCCGGCTGCACGCGGGCGGGGAGCGCACCCGTCAGGTGCTGGCCTCCCGGCCGCTCGACGCCCGGGCCGCGACCGGCGGCCGGTTCACCGCCGGGCCCGCTCCCACCCTGTCCTGGATCGCCTTCCACGTGTTGCAGGAGTACGCCCGGCACGCCGGTCATCTGGACGTGGTCCGGGAACTGACCGACGGGGCCACCGGGGAGTGACACCGCGGCCCCCGGCCCCGGCCGCACGGGCCTGCCCTCAGCCGGCCAACTCCTCTGCGAGGGCGGCCAGTTCTGCTGCCCGGAGGACCCGTCCCGGCCATCCCGGCAGCGGCACGTGCAGCGGCGCCGTCCACCGGTCCGGGACGGAGGCGGCTCCGTGGCGCGCTCCGGCGAGGGTGCCGGTGACCGCGGCGACGGTGTCCGTGTCGCCGCCGAGGTCGACGGCGGCGCGCACCGCCTGTTCGTAGCCGCTCGTGGTGCGCAGCGCCCACACGGCGGAGCCGAGGCACGGCCAGACGGCTCCGTTGAACTCGGTGGCCAGGTCGGGGTGCCAGTCCGGGGCCAGGACCGTGGCGTACCGCTCCCGGTGGGGGCGGGGACCTCGGCCAGGACGTCGTCGATCGCGTCGAGCGGGTCGCCGCCGTCGACGGCGACCCGCACCAGCTCGTGGAGGATCGCGGTGCCCTCCCAGGCGGCGCGGTCGCCGTGGGTGAGGGCGGCGAGCCGGCGTCCGGCGTCCATGGTGGCCCGCCGCCCCCGGCGGGCGAAGGCGACGGCGGGCACGGAGGCCCGCATCAGGCAACCGTTGCCCGCGGCGCGGAGGTTGACCTGGAAGTGGAGGGCGGCGGCCTGGTCCCAGGGCAGGCCGTTGGTGAGGACGTCCTCGGTCTGCAGCCCGATGTCCTTGGGCTCGCCGCGGGCCCAGCGTTGGAAGCGGGCGAAGACGTCGGGCAGGTCGAGACCCGCGCGTTCGAGGAGCGATTCGCCGATCAGGACGGCCATCTGCGTGTCGTCGGTGGCCTCCCCCGGGTCCCAGCCGCCTCCGCCGCACATCTCGCCGCCGGCTCCCGGTTCGGGGAAGCGGGCGCTGAACGCACCCGGCGGTCCGAACTCGAAGGGCGCGCCCAGCGCGTCGCCGACCGCCGCCCCCAGCACGGCCCCCACGGCACGTTCCTTGTCCATGTCCGGCAGCGTATGCCGGGGAAGTGCGTCCGACGGGGCAGGGGTGACACCCCCCGGGTGTCCGCATACCCTGATCACCTCATGGAATCCGGTCCGCTCCAGCCCCAACCTCCCACCCGCGGAGCCTGGTTGGCGGCGCTGCGCGAGGAGCTGCGGGAGACCGGGCAGGCGCTCGCGGTGCCGTCCGACCTCCGCAGGCCCCCGCTCGCCGGGGCGCGCACGTGGTGGGTCCGCCTCCTGCCGTACGTTCTCGTGCTCGGCTTCGTCGCCTCCCTGCTGCCGGTCACGGTCACCGTCCTCGTCCAGGACTACGACGTGAACGGGGCGACGGCCGGCGCGCTCGCCACCGCGCAGACCGCCCCTCTCCTCCTCGCCCTGACCCGCCCGCTGCCGGCCTGGTGGGTGATCTTCACGGCGGACGTCCTGGGCGGCCTGGTGCTGATGGCCGGGTCGGGCGCCGACGGCCGCAGCTGGCCGTGGACCCCCATGATCGTGGTGGGCCATGTGCCGCTGATGGCGCTGCTGGGGCTTCGCGAGTCGCGCCGCACCCTGATCGCGGTCTGGCTCGCCACCGGCGCGGCGGGGCTCTTCTTCGAAACCGTCGGCGAACGCCGGGCCGACGGCATCCATCTGCTGCTCTTCGTGCTCGGCGGCATCACCCTGGCCCTGACCTACGCCCTGCGTTCGCGCGGCGAGGCTCGGCGACGGCTCGCCGAGCAGGAGACCATCAACGAGGCCGAACGCGCCCGACGCACTCTCCTCGAGGAACGGGCGCGTATCGCACGGGAGTTGCACGACGTCGTGGCCCACCACATGTCGGTGATCACGGTGCAGGCGGACTCGGCGCCCTACCGCATCCAGGACCTGCCACCGGAGGCCCAGGAGGAGTTCGCCGGCATCGCCGCGGGCGCGCGCGAGGCGCTCCACGAGATGCGGAGGCTGCTCGTCGTCCTGCGCAACGAGGACGCCGGAGGCGAACGGGCTCCGCAGCCCGGGATCGACCGGCTGCAGCAACTGGTGGAGGCGACCGTGCGGGCCGGGGTGCCCGCCGAACTGTCCCTCGCCGCCGACCTGGGCGACATGGACCAGGCCGTGGACCTGTCCGCCTACCGCATCGTGCAGGAGGCCCTCGCCAACGTGGTGCGGCACGCCCCCGGGGCGCCGACCGAGGTGTCGGTGAGTTCGGACGGAACCGACCTGACCGCGCTGGTCGTCAACGGCCCCGCGCCGCAGCCGATCGCCGCCCCGCTGGAGCGCGACGGCACGGGGCACGGTCTGGTCGGGATGCGCGAACGCGTACGGCTGACCGGCGGCACGCTCGACGTGGGGCCGCTGCCGGACGGCGGCTTCCGCGTGGCAGCGCGCCTCCCCCTGCGCGCCGGTGACGCCGAACACGCGGGGCACGCCGAACAGGCGGAGCACGCCGACGACACCGACGAGGCCCACGACGCCGTCCTTCCGAAGGGAACACCGTGACCATCCGCGTGATCATCGTCGACGACCAGGCCATGGTCCGGGCCGGCTTCGCCGCGCTGCTCGCCGCGCAGGCGGACATCGACGTGGTGGGCGAGGCGCCGGACGGCAGGCAGGGCGTCGAGGTCAGCCGCTCCGTCCTGCCCGACGTGGTGCTCATGGACGTGCGGATGCCGGAGATGGACGGGCTGGCGGCGGCCCGCGCGCTGCTGGATCCGCCGCCGGGTGTGGTGCACCGGCCGAGGGTGCTGATGCTGACCACGTTCGACGTGGACGACTACGTGTACGAGGCGCTGCGGGCCGGCGCCTCGGGCTTCCTGCTCAAGGACGCGCCGCCCGCGGACCTGATCGCGGCGGTGCGGGTGGTGGCCTCCGGCGACGCGCTGCTCGCGCCGTCGGTCACGCGCCGTCTCATCGCGGACTTCGCCAAGCAGCGCCCCGTCCCCCGCCAGAACCCCGCGCTGCGCCTCAACGCGCTCACGCCCCGCGAGACCGAGGTCCTGGAGCTGATCGCCCGCGGGCTCTCCAACCAGGAGATCGCCGGACGGCTCGTGCTCGCCGAGCAGACGGTGAAGACGCATGTCGGGCGCGTGCTCGCCAAGTTGCACCTGCGCGACCGGGCGCAGGCGGTGATCTTCGCCTACGAGTCCGGCCTCGTCGCGCCGGGCGACGCCGGCTGATCCCGCGGCGAGCGGTTGTCCTGAGTTCTGTCATCTTGATCGGCAGGCAAGACCGGGGAAGATACGTGTCAGCGGAGGGTTCGAGTGCGGGCTTCGTTCTCGCCAACGGCCAGCACGACGGGTACGCGAACGAGGACACCGTGCCGCTCGATGAAGCGTTCAGGATCCTCAGCCACCTCTTGAACGAGGGCTCCTGGCCTCCCCGTCGGCACCACCCTGGCCACCCGGCACCTGTTGCTGCCGACCACCGGTGAGGTCGAGTCACCGCCGGACGTGAGCCGCAAGATGCCGCGACGCTTTCCGGGAGGCCACTCTCGCGTTCCCCCCTCGACGGCCCGTGACCCCTCGCAACTAGTGTGCGGACAAGCATTGTTCAAGCAGCGTTGCGCCAGGCGAGAGGTACGCGGTGAGCGGGAAGTCCGAGGTGTTCGCGTTCGCGTCGATTCCGGAACTGAGGCTCCTCAAGGAGTTCGAGGAAGGGCTCGGGCGGCGTGTGTACTACGCGTCCGGCTTCGAGGCCGCCGAGGCATCGGCGGCCGATGAACTCTGCACCTGGTCCGAGGACCCGGAGTTCCTCGACCGCTTCCTCCCCTTCGGCATGGCCAACGGCTCCGGGTCGGGCTACGCGCTGTGGCGGTGCGACGGCCGGGAGGACCTGGGTTCGCTGCCGGTCGTCCTGGTCGGCGACGAGGGCGACCTGTACGTCGTCGCCCGAAACCTGCGGGAGCTGTTCCAGCTGCTCGCCCTCGACCGGGAGCCGTACGGCGAGTACGGGTTTCTGGCCCCCGGCGACGCCGATGAGGAGCACAGACAGGCCCATCAGGAGTTCGTCACCTGGCTCAACGAGACCTTCGGACTCGGACCGGTGGCGGACGTGGACGCGCAGTGGGCCGCACGGAAGGAACACGACGACCGGTTCCAAGCGTGGGCGAGCCGGTTCGTCGAAATCCACGACGGCTGAGCCACCGGGGCCACGTCCTCACCCCGCTGCTGGGCCCCCGCGTTCGCGGCTGCCCTCCCCTTCGGCATCTACCTGGCCGGCACCGCAGGTCGGCGGGGGCGGTGACCACCGAGGACCGGAGCCCCGTGGCAGTGGGAGTCGGCCTTGGCCTGGCACGCGTCAGAGCTGGAGTTCCGCGAGTACCGGGTTGTCCGCGAACCTGGGGTGATCTCCGGTGACCTTGGCCAGTACGGTGTCACGCAACCCACGCCAGGCATCTCTGAGATCACTGATGCCGCAGACCGCCTCGGCCATGGTGTAGGTACAGGAGACTCTGACGTTCTCGCCGTCCGGAAGGAGTCTGATCAACTCAGCGTTCTCGGTGAAGCCGATCGTGGTGCGCTCGCCCCGCTCCACATGTTCGAGCGCCCCCTTCATGGACCACAGGAAGTCGAAAGCGGGTGTCCATGACCATGGCGGGCTCAACTCGACCTCTCCGATGGTGAACGTGAGATCGGACAAGAAGTAGTACCAGCGCAGGTCGGTGCGCTTGACGGTTACGAGGTCCGCACCGTGGAGATGCTCGCGACCGTGCTGCACGTAGGCGCCGGTCTGCTGATACGCCATCCGGATCACCAAAAACTCCTCATGCGGATCTTCGCGGTGGCTTGGAGTCCGGGTCCTGGAGCGCGCGAGCGCCACACCGCTGACCAACCGGGCCGGCGGAGGAGGCGATCTCAGGGCGGCTGCCGCGCTCGGAACTGCCGGGGACACCGTACGCCCCCGGGGACGACGACGGGGAGCGGCTGTGCGATGTTGTCCCCCGAGTCGACATGACCCGTACCGTGCGGGGGACCAGGGGGACGACGCGTGGCAGGCAGATCCGGTCGCAAGAACCTTCGGGACGATGGGACGGACGGCGCCCCGCGCCCCCGTGTCGAGGGACCCGTCGTGATCGGGAGGTTCCCCGCACTCGCGCCCGCCCTGGTGACCCGCGGCGCGGCCTGGAAGGAGATCGACCACTGCCTGGTCGTCACCGGGCCCGGCGGGGTGGGCAAGACGCAGCTCGCGGCGTCGCTGGCAGCCAGGTTCTGGGACGACGGCCTGGACCTGCTGGTGTGGGCCGACGCCTCGGCGTCCCCCCTGCAAATCGTCGAGACCTACGCCGAGGCCGCCGTCCGCCTCGCCATCCCCGGCGCTCCCCTCCACAACCCCCGCGTGGCCGCGGAGGTCTTCCTCAAGTGGCTGGCGGTGACCGGCCGCCGCTGGCTGGTCGTCCTGGACGGTGCGGGCGGCCTGGACGACATCGCGCCCTGGCTCCCGCAGGGCGGCCCACCCGGCATCCGGGTCGTGGTGACCACCCGGGACGACGGCCCGACCGAGGCCGCCGACGGCCGGCGGGTGGTGCGGCTCGAGCCCTTCTCCCCGGGCGAGGCCATGGCCTACCTGCACGAACGGCTCATCGAGGAGGGGCGCGGCGACCTGTACGAGAAGGGCACGGCCGCCGTGCTCGTGGAGCGCCTGCACCGCTTCCCGGCCGCCCTCGCGCTCGCCGCCGCCTACATCGGGCAGCAGGGGTGCACCGTCGAGGACTACCTCGAGCGCCTGCGCGGCGTGGACACCTCCCACCTCGCGCTGCGCGACCCCGGCGAGCGGGCCGTCGCCGCCGCCACCCTCCTGGCCCTCCGGGCGGTCGAGGAGGCCGACCGGACGCGGTTCGCCCTGGCCCTCGTACGCCTCGCCGCCCACCTCGATCCCCAGGGCCACCCACTGGGGCTGTGGCGGACCGAGGCCGTCCGCAGCCACCTGTACGCCCTGCTGGGCCGGGGCGGAAGGAACTTGCTGCGCGTGTCCCGCTCCCGGCAGGACCGGCGGTTCCGGGAGTCCGCCGACCTCCTGCGGGCCTACGGCCTCATCGCCCTCGACCCCGACGAGGCGGAGGAACCACGGGCGGTGCGGACGTGCGGCCCGGTGAACGCCGTCGTCCGGGCGGACATCCCCCGTCAGGAGGCCCCGGACCTAGCCCGCTTGGCCGCGGACACGCTGACCCAGTGGTTCGCGGTGCTCGGCCTGCTCGAGACCGACCTCTTCCTCCGCTCGGCGCTGCGGGCCAACGCGCGGGTCCTCGACGGCCTCGGCGGCGACGCCCTGTGGACCCCCGAGCCGCATCCACTGCTCGCCCTGCACGGCGAGAGCCTGTTCGAGGACTGCTTCTTCGAGGAGTCCGTCGCCCACGCCGAGGAACACCTGCGGCGGGTGACGTCGGCGCTGGGACCCCGGCACCCCGCCACCCTCGACGCCCGCGCCGACCTGGCGGCGGCCTACGAGTGCGACGGCCGTGAGCAGGACGCGCTCGACGTCCTGGCCGAGCTGCTCGCCGACCGGGAACGCACGCACGGCGCCGACGCCCCGGAAACGGTGGAGACCCGTGTCCGGCTGGGACACGCCCACTGCTGCACGGAGCGCGGAGCCGAGGCCGTCCGCCACCTGCGGGACGCGGTCGAGCAGCTGACCACGCTGTTCGGCGCGGACGACGAGCACACGCGGAGGGCCCGCCACAGCCTCGCCGTGGCACAGGCGTCCACCGGCCGCCCACGCGAGGCGATCCAGGTCTGCTCGGAACTCCTCGGCCGGCGACCGCGCGCCCAGGACGTCGAGGACTCCGCCGTTTTCAACCTGCGGCATGATCTCGTCCTGCTCCACACCGAGGCGGGGCTCGCCGGGCAGGGCGTGCGGCTCGGTGAGGCGACCCTCGCGGAGTGCCTGGGCGTGCTGGGCCCGGACGCCCCCGGCACGCTCCTGATGCTGCTCGTGACCGCTACGGCGCACCGGGAGGCCGGCAACGCCCGCCAGGCCCTCCGCCACGCCGAACGAGCCGTGAACGGCCTGGAGCGGCTCTTCGGCCCCGACGGGCGGCGGACCATGGAGGCGCGCGGCGAGCTTGCCCACGCGCTCCACGCGACCGGGCGGATCCAGGAAGCCTTGGACCTGAGGGAGTACGTTCTCGACCGCCTCGAAGTCGTCGAAGGGCCCCGCCATATACGGGTCTTCACGGCCTGTTACGAACTGGCCCTCTCCTACGCCGCGGCCGGACGCCACGAGGAGGCCCTGCGGCTGCTCGAGCGGGCCGTCGCCGGCCGGACGGAGACCCTCGGCCCGGACGACCCGGAGACGCTCCGCCACCGGCACGAGACGGCGGTCGTGCTCCAGGCGCTGGGCCGCACGGACGAGGCCGGCCTGCTCGCCACCCGCGTGCTCGCCGACCAGGAGCGCCTCCTGGAACCCGGCCACCACGACACCGGGCGGACGCGCAAGCTGCTGGAGCGTTTGCGTACCGGCGGGTGAGGGACACCGACCGGGACCGCCGGCCGGGTGAAACGCCCGGCCGGCAGCCGCCGTGGACGTCGCTGCGCAGGCCCCCAGGCCATAGGTGCGCGAGCCTCGCCCGGCCGCCTTGGCAATCATCGGTGGACTCGGCTTCGGGCGATGTCCGCGCCTGCCTCCATGAGGGTCGGCGCCGCCTCGACCACACGTTGCACAAGCGCAGCGAGCTGCTGCCGTGGCACCTCCTGCCCAGCATTCACTGCCCGCGCGATCTGGGTGAGGTTGTTGCCGATGCGGTTGAGAGCGGTGTCCGCGTCCTGGAAACGCCGCAACTGCTCTGTGTCCGATGCCGGCAGCGGCGCGATGTCGTTGCCGGCGGCGGGCGAGGACTCCACGCACCACCCCCTACCCCGGTAGCACCCGCGCCTCGCAGGCCGGACCGGGGTAGCACCCGTGATGTGGCTCCCCGGCGTGACGCCCGACGGCAGGGCGTCTCCCTACCTTCCCTCCGTCGACGCGACAGACGGACACACAGGGGAGACGGACCATGCGGCTGCGGGCGGGGATCTGGAAGAGGCGTGGCAGGCGGACCGTGGTCGCCGTCGCGCTCACGGCGTGCGTGGTGGCCGGCACCACGGGCCTGGCGGCCGGCGGAGAGCAGCGGGCGGTCACCGGCCCCGTCCCCGGCACGAGCGCCTGGCGCGCCGACCGTGGTCTCGGGCCTCTGCCCGACCCCGCCACCGCCTCGCCCGGCCGGGTGGCGGCGTTCTTCGCCCGCCTCGGACCGCAGCAGCGGCGCGCGCTGGTCCACCGGCACCCTCTGGTGGTGGGCAACCTCGACGGCGTGCCCGTCCCTCTGCGGTACGAGGCGAACGCGCTGGCGCTCACGGAGGAACGCGACCGGCAGCGGGCGCGCGCCCAGGATCCGGCGCTCACCGAGCCGGAACGGGAGGCGGCGCGCGCCCGCGCCGACCGCTGTGCGGGGCTGCTCGGCGGCGGGACGGGCGGACGGCGGATCATCGCCTTCGATCCGCGCGGGCGCGGCCAGGTGGCCGAGGTTCACGGTGACCTGACCCGCGCGGATCACGTCGCGGTGGTGGTGCCCGGCTCCGACATCGACCTGGACACCTTCGACCGCGCCGGGGACCGGTACGGCACGCCCACCGGTATGGCCCGCTCCCTGTACGCCGCCACCGAGGGCCGCACGGCCGTCGTCGCCTGGGCCGGGTACACCACCCCGGTCGGACTCGGCCCGGACGCCGCCACCGGCCGACTCGCCGAGGCGGGTGCGCCGCGGCTGGCCCGCTTCGTGCGGGGTCTGGTGGCGGCGGGTGCGCCGAGGCCGGCGGTGTTCTGCCACAGCTACGGCTCGGTGGTGTGCGGACTGGCCGCGCAGGACATGCCCGCCGCCGACATCGTCGTCGCGGGGT
Source organism: Streptomyces sp. NPDC056600 (assembly GCF_042792855.1). Taxonomy (NCBI): domain Bacteria; kingdom Bacillati; phylum Actinomycetota; class Actinomycetes; order Kitasatosporales; family Streptomycetaceae; genus Streptomyces; species Streptomyces sp. NPDC056600. The sequence goes on along the minus strand of NZ_JBHTVQ010000065.1, from coordinate 19,507 downwards.
CGCCCGGCATGCGCGCGGACGGCGTCGGGGACCTGCGGACGACGGCGCGGGTATGGGCCGCCAGGAGCGCGGACGACTGGATCGGCCGTGTCCCGCACGTGCGGGTGCTCGGCCTCGGGCACGGAGCCGACCCGGCCGCCCCTGCCTTCGGCGCACGGCTCGTGCCCGCCGAGCGGGCCGGCGGCCACAGCGGGTACTTCGCGCCCGGCACCGACTCGCTGCGCGTCTTCGCCCGGATCGCGCTGGGGGTGGCGGCATGACCACGCCCTCCACCGGCACGCCGGCCTCCTCGGCGTCGCCCACGGCATCCCCCGCACCGCTGCCGGGGCCCCCGTCACCGGCGCGCGCGTCCACGGCGCCCACTTCCACGGCGCTCGTGCCGGCACCGGGACCGGCACCCGCGGCTCCGGTGTCCTCCGGGCGGGCGGACCTGCAACGGAAATTCGCCCGGGCGGCCGCCGCCGTCGATGCCCTGACCCCCGCCGACCGTGACCGTGCCGTGGACGGTCTGCGCGCCCTCGCGTTGCTCGCCGTGCCGACCGGGCACTGGCTGCTCGGCGGCTTCACCCTGGACGCGGGCGGCGCGCTGCGCAACGCGAGCCCTCTCTCCTCGTTCGGCGCCTTCGCCCCGCTGAGCTGGGTGCTGCAGATGCTCGGCGTCTTCTTCCTGGTCGGCGGCTACGCCTCGGTCCTCTCGTACCGCAGGTCCCTGGGGCGCGGGAGGTCCGGGAGCGCCTGGCTGCGCGGCCGTGTCGCCCGGCTGGGACGGCCGGTGCTCGGCGTGACGGCCGTGTGGGGAGCGCTCGTTCCGGTCCTGTACGCGCTCGGCGTGCCGGCCACGACGCTGCGCACCGGGTCCACCCTGGTGATCCAGCCCCTGTGGTTCGTCGGCGTGTACACCGTGATCACGGCCCTCACCCCGTACTGCGTCCGTGCCTCCCGGCGTCTGGGCGCCTGGGCCGCGGCGCCGCTCCTGGTCTCCGTCGCCGTGGTGGATCTCCTGCGCTACGGCCCGTACGCGGAGGCCGTGCCGTCATGGCTGGGCGTGCTGAATCTCCTGCCGGGCTGGATGTTCGCCTACCAACTGGGCGTCAGCTGGGGGGACCGAAGGATCGGCAGGCGCGGCGCCCTCGTCCTGCTCGCTCTCGGCGCCGCCCTGTTCGCGCTGCTGCTGCTCGTCTTCGACTACCCGGCGTCCATGGTCGGCGTGCCCGGCGAGGACCGCACCAACTCGCACCCGCCGTCGCTGCTGGTGCTCGCGCTCGCGGCGGCGCAGAGCGGTGCGGCGATCCTGCTGCACGACCGCATCGGCCGCTGCCTGCGCAGACCGGCGCTGTGGGCGCCGGTCGTCGTGATCAACCTGTCGGCGATGACGATCCTCTGCTGGCACCAGACCGCGATGTTCTCGGCGGCTGCGCCGGCGTCGCTCGCGGCCCCTCTCCTGGGAACCGTCCCGGGCCTGACCTCGGCTCCCGACTCCCTGGCCTGGATCGCGGCACGGCTGCTGTGGCTTCCGGTCTTCGCGGTGCTCCTGGTGGTGCTGGCGCGCCGGACCCGGCGGTTCGAGGAGCCGTGGCGGCCGGGCGGCCGGGCCGGGTGGCCGCTGTGGGCGGCCGGGGTGCTCTCGGCGGGGTTCGCGGTGTTCGCGTTCGGCCTCGTCGGCACCGGGTGACCGGCGGGACCCCGTGGGCGGCGGCGAGCCTCGGGCCGCCGCCCACGGGGCGTTCGGGGTGTCAGCGGCCCACCTCGGAGGTGGCCGCCTCGCGGAGGTTGTCGCGGGCGTCACCGGGGAGGAGGTAGCCGGCGAGGACGTTGCGGGCGTCGGTGCGCGCCACCTGGGCGACGTAGCCGCCGTGGGTGGGGTGGAGATCGTCCAATGTCTCCCCGGTGAAGGGCTCGTGGCTGCCGAAGAGGAAGCAGAACGTCTCGCCCGCGTTGTCGCCGGTGTCCAGCGCGGTGGGCGCCTCGACCTGGGAGAGCCGGATGCCGCCGCGGGCCAGCCCCAGCTCGTCGCGGGCCTTGGTGCCGTCCGCCGCGAACTGAAGCGGCGGGGCGGACGGCGGGAGCACGCCGCGCTCGGCCCAGCGGGTCAGGTGCCCGTAGGCGGCGGCGATCACGTGGTGCAGCGGCACCCTGCTGAACGCGGGCCGCGCGCACCGGTACTCCGGGGCGGCGCCGAGGTCGCGGGTGAGCACGGGCCGCCGGTACTCCTGGCCGTTCCAGCCGGAGTGCGCGGTGCCCGCCACCTCCCAGCGGCGGAACCGGTCGTCGTCGGCCCGGCGCGCGGGGGTGCGCACGTCGGTTTCGGACAGGACCTGGAGGACCGGCTCGGCGCCCTTGCGGGCCGGGGCGTTGCCGACCACGAAGGCGTAGGCGTCGAAGACGGGCGCGGTGCGCGGCAGCACGTGGTCGTAGTAGACGGTCATCCGCATCGCGGACTGCGAGGCGCCGACGCCGAGCACGGTCCGGGCCCGCAGCTTCCCGAGCGGGGCGGCGCCGCCCTGACGACTCCTCAGCGCGCGGGCGGCCTGTGCGAACACGTCGTAGGACAGCTGGTCGGCGGCGAACCGCCCTCCGCCGGTGACGTCGAGGCTCCCGTAGCGGGCGGGGCTCCAGCCGCGCAGCTGGTCCACGCCGACCCGCTGGGCGGAGACCCCGACCCAGGCGTAGCCCTCGCGCAGGATCTGGTCAGGGCTCCACAGGGCGTCGAGGTCGTAGCCGGCGGTCACGTTCTGCCATTCGGTGAGGACCGTGCCGTTGAAGTCCCGCGGGTCGGCGGGGCGGCGGACGATCATCCGGGTGCGGTAGGGGACGTCCTCGGCGAGGAGTTCGCCGGTGGTGCCGTAGGCGTCGGCCTCCCCGGCGATCTCGAACTCCTCCTCGACGTACCCGGCGGACGCGAGATCGGTGACGGTCGACATCCACGGGTAGGTGTCCTCGACCGTCGGCGCCTGGGGGTCTCCGGGCACGGTGCCGGGGAGGGCCCGCACGGTCGGCACGTCGGCCCGCCCCGCCGCGGCGCCCGGCCCCCGCGCGGCCTCGGCCCCCGGGCCCCGCCCCACAGCCTCGCGCCCCTGCGCGTCGGAGGCTCCGGTTCCCTGCGCGGCCTGGGCGGGCACCCCGGCCAGCGTGGCGGCGGCCAGGGCGGCCAGCAGGACCCGCGACGTTCTGCGCCAAGCTCTCATCTGCGTCTGGCTCCTCTCCGGGGCGGGGCCGGACGCCCGCCCCGCAGACAATGGCCGCGCCGCCCGGGGACCACATCGGCCAAATCACCGGCGGCCCGCAATCCGGTGGGCCCGCCGGCGGATTCCGGCGAGAATCCGGGGGTGACGATCAGACCCGCCCGCCCCCAGGACCTCCCCGCGCTGCAGGACGTGGAGCGCGCCGCCGGACGCCTCTTCGCCGAGATCGGCATGACCTCCGTGGCGGACGACGAACCGCTCCCGCTCGACGTGCTCGACCGGTACCGGAAGGCCGGTCTCGCCTGGGTGGCCGTGGACGGGGCGGACGCGCCCGTCGCCTACCTGGTGGCCGAACCGGTCGACGGAGCCCTCCACGTCGAGCAGGTCACCGTCCACCCCGACCACGCCCGCCGGGGGCTCGGCCGCGCGCTCATCGAGCACCTGGAGCGGCACGCGGCGGCCACGGGCGTTCCCGCACTGACCCTGACCACCTACGCCGAGGTGCCGTGGAACGCCCCGTACTACGCCCGGCTCGGCTTCACGCCCTGCCCCGAGGAGGAGTGGGGGCAGGGGTTGCGCGCGATCCGGACCCAGGAGGCCACGCGGGGGCTCGATCTCCGGCCCCGGGTGGCGATGCGCAAGGCGGTGAGGACCCGGCCGTTGCCGGCCGACGCCGCCGCCCGCCTCGCGGAGGCAGTGCGCCTGCGGGAGGGTGGCGAACCGGAGACGGCCCGGTGGTCGCTGCTCGCCCTCGGCGCGGAGTTCCCCGACGACGCCTCCGTCGCCTACCAGACGGCCTGGGCCCACGACGTCCTGGGGCTGGAGGCGGAGGCCGTGCCCTTCTACGAGCGGGCCGTGACCCTCCCCGGTCTTCCCCGCGACGACCGGCGCGGCGCGCTCCTCGGGCTCGGCAGCACCTACCGGGTGCTGGGCCGCCACGCCGACGCCGTCCGGACCCTGCGGCAGGGAACCGACGAGTTCCCCGAGGACGGCGCGCTGCGCGCCTTCCTCGCGATGGCCCTGTACAACACCGGCGGTCACCACGAGGCCATGACGCTCCTGCTCCGGCTCCTCGCCTCCACCAGCGAGGACCCCGGCGTGCGCGCCTACCGGCGGGCGATCGAGTTCTACGCCGGGGATCTCGACGCCACGGTTTGAGCCTCGGCGCCTCTCCGGCCCTGCTTGGATGGGGCCATGACCGATCTCCCGGCCGCTCCCGCCCGTTTCAAGGACCTCTGTCTGGACGCCGTGGATCACCAGTCCCTCGCCGACTGGTGGTGCGCGGCGCTCGGCTACGTGCGGCGCGGGGCGCCGGACGGCACGGAGCCCCCGTCCGACTGGCCGGTGCCCGTCGTCGACCCGGACGGCGCCGGCCCGCTGATCTGGTTCAACCAGGTGTCCGAGCCGAAGACGACGAAGAACCGCATGCACCTCGACGTGACCGGCGACCCGGAGCGCCTGCTGGCCCTGGGCGCCACCCTGCTGCGCCGCCCGGACGAGGACGTCCACTGGCACGTCCTCGCCGACCCGGAGGGCAACGAGTTCTGCGTGTTCGCTCCCACCGGATGACCCCCTCCGGCGGGTGACCCCCCTCGGCGGGCGCTCACCCCCGGCGGCCGAGCGCCCGCGCCCGCCCGTGGGCCCAGCCGGCGAGGAGCGCCCCCACGAGGGTGACCGCCACGTACACGGTGACCGCGAGGGCGAACCCGCCGGGGAGCGGGCCCAGCAGGCCCAGGTCGTCGTGATCCACCAGCGCCCGCACCAGCCCCTGCCCGGCGACGACCAGAAGGATCATGCCCGCCACCTGCGTCACGTCGTACTTCACGGATCACTCCCTCACGTCGGCCCCTGCCTGCGTTACGGCCGTATCCACGGAACAGTGGGGAACAGCAGGAGGAAAGTCCTTTCCTCACACAATCGACCACCCCTGCGAGATGTCCCGTGCGTGACGAAAATCCACGCCCCTGCCGTATGTGCCGTGCCGCTGTGACACCGACGGGCCGTGGGCGGCCCCCGCTGTACTGCTCACGCAGCTGCCAGGCCAGGGCCTACCGGCGTCGCAGGGCGGACGCGGCCGCGCAGGCGGAGCCGCACGTGCCCGAGAGCGAGGCCCGGACCGCCCGGCGGCAGCGCGTCGCCGAGGCCGTGTGGCACATCGCGGCCGGACAGGGACTGGAGGCGGCGAGCATGCGCCGGATCGCCGACACGGCCCGGATGTCCCTTCGAGCCGTGCAGTACCAGTACGGCTCGAAGCACGACCTGCTGGTCGACGCCTTGCGCAGGCTGCACGCGGAGAACGAACGGCGGGCCCGGCGGCGCATCCCGTCCGGCGCGGACGACCCCCGGGCGCTGCTGACCTCCGTGCTGGGCGAGTTCCTTCCGGTGGACGCCCAACGCGCCCTGTCGCTCCGGGTGTTCAACGCCTATTACGCGCGCGCTCTCACCGACCCCGCGCTCGCGGCGGTCTTCCTGCCGGACGAGCACCCGCTGGAGGACCTGGTGGCCGCCCTGCTCGGGGCGGCGCACACCGCGGGCGCGGCGGCACCCGGCCTGGACCCTGCCCGCGAAGCGGATCTGCTGGTGGCCGGAGCGACAGGTCTCGGCATGGACGTGCTGCACGGCCGGCGCGCCCTGGAGGACGCGCGGGCCGTGCTGGAGTACCACCTGGACCGGATCCTGGGACCCCGTCGGGAGGCGGGCGGGTCAGGACTCCGGTGAGGTGTCGATGACGCAGAAACGGTTGCCGTCGGGGTCCTCCAGCACCACGAAGTCCGCATCCTGCGGATAGAGGTCCCAGTCGGTGCTCCGTGCGCCGAGGGCGACCAGCCGTTCCACCTCGGCGGCCTGGTCCCGGGCGTCGCCGGCGTAGAGGTCGAGGTGGACCCGGGGGTGGGGCTGGACGGGGACGTCGCTGCGCATCAGCGCCAGCTGGGTGCCGGCCGCGCCGTCGGCGGGCACCAGGACCGCCCAGGTCTTCTCCGGTTCCTCGCGCGGCACGTAGTTCAGCGCCTGTGTCCAGAAGGCGACGGCCCGCTCCACGTCCTCGACGCCCAGCACCAGTGATCCGATTCTCAGCATGCCCCGCATTATTCACACCGAGGGGTCCGCGGTCCCCTCCATCGCCACCCCGGCTGCCAGCAGGTCCGCCTCCCGGCCCCGGCGGGCCACCAGTTGCAGTCCCACGGGCTCGCCGGCCCCCGTCAGTCCCGCCGGGATGCTGACGGCGGGGTGACCGGTGATGTTGAACGCCCAGGTCAGGGCGACGCTCAGGACGTCGCCCGGGCCTTGGTGGCCGTGCGGCGGGTTCGGGGTGGTGGGGGTCGCCAGCAGGTCGTGGTGGGTGAGGAGGGCGTCCACGGCGCGGGTCAGCGCACGGCGGAGCGGCTCGGCCTCTCCCGTGTCGCCGCCGCGCAGCGCGGTCCAGCACGGGGCGGGGTCGGGGAGGCGGACCTCGGCCTCGCGCACCCGGACCGCTCCGGTCGCCGCGAGCCGGGCGAGCGCCGCCCGGGCCGTTCGGGCCACCTCCGGGTCGGTGTCGGCGAGGCCCAGGCCGGGTGACCACAGGGCCGCCAACGGCCGCCGGGGTACGCGCGGTTCGCCGTAGGCCGCCGTGCCCGTCAGGACGTCCAGCACGGCGGCGGCGTCCGCCACGCGACGGGTGAGGGGGCCGGGGGTGTTGAGGCCCGCCCGGTCCCGGGCGGGCAGCAGGCCGTTGGTGGGCTTGAGCCCGACGACGGAGCACCAGGCGGCGGGGATGCGGACGGATCCGGCGCCGTCGCTGCCGGTGGCCAGCGGCACCATGCCCCGGGCGACGGCCGCCGCGGACCCGGCGGAGGAGCCGCCGGTGCTGAGGCGCGGGTCGTGCGGGTTCAGGGTGGGCCCGTGGGGCGTGGCTCCCCAGGTCTGCCAGGCGGTGCCGGGGCCCGGGGTGGAGGTGGCCCCGACCGGTACGCAGCCGGCGGCGAGCAGCCGGGCGGTCTGGAAGGCGGTGGGCCCCTCGGTGGCCTTCACCCCGATCGGCACGCCGGCCAGGGGCAGCGTCTCCCCCGCGCGCAGCCGCCGTTCGACCTCGGCGGCGGCCTCGGCGGCGCGGCGGGGCCAGAGCTCCCTGAAGGCCCGGGTCCGCGGTTCCTCCTCCTCGATCCGGGCGAACGCGGCCTCCAGGACCTCGGCCGGGCGCAGTAGCCCGCCGCGCACCAGGGCGGCGACGCGCAGTGCCGGCCAGTGCGGATACTCCTCGGCGGTTATCACGTCGCGCCCAGCAGTCGCAGGACCGCCTGCCGGTACACGCGGTACACGCGCGGCAGTTCGGCGAGGTCGACGCATTCGTCGGCGCCGTGCAGCCCGCGGTACGGGAGTCCGAACCCGGCGGTGGCGGGGATGCCCTCCCCCGCCAGCAGGTTGCCGATGTTGGAGGGGCCGGCCACCTTCGCCCGTGCCGCGAGCCCTTCTCCGGCGGCGGCGTCGAGCAGGGCGGCGGCGGGCTGCCGGTCGCGTTCCAGCCGGTAGGCCGGCCAGGCGGCGACCGCGTCCACGGCGGTGCGCGTCGGCCCGGGGACGGCGGCGTCGAAGGCGGTGACGACGTCGCGGACCAGACGTTCGGCCTCGGCGGGGCCGAAGCCTGGTGTGGTGCGTACGTCGACGCTGATCGCGCAGCTGTCCGGGACCACCGAGAAGCCCTCCCCGCCGCGGATCGCGGTCACCGTCAGTCGGGGCGGCAACGGCCAGTCGTCGCGCGGCAGTTCGGCCTCGTCGAGCATGGCCACCAGACGGGCCGCCCGCGACACCGCGCCCACGGTCTCCCGCCGGGCCCCCGAGTGGCCGGCCGACGCGTGCACGGTGAGCACGCACCGCCACAGCCCTCGCCCGCCGACGACCACCTCGTCGAGCCCCGGGTAGCCGATCAACACGCCCGCCGGACGGACGGCGTCGGGGTCGGCGAGGTACGCGCGGGCGCCGCCGAAGCGGCCGGTGTGCTCGTCCACGTCGAGCAGCACGGCCAGGCCGCCGTGCGTCTCCCGCGCCCGCGGGGCGATCTCGGCGGCCAGGTGGCAGAACAGCGCCGCCGCCGTCTTGGAGTCCGCCGCTCCGCGTCCCCGCAGCATGCCGTCCACCACGTCGCCGGCGGCCGGCGGGAACGACCAGGCGCTCTCGTCGCCGAAGGGCGCGGTGTCCACGCAGGCGTCCAGCGTCCACCACTCGCCCGGCCGGCCGCCGGCGATCTCGACCAGAAGGCCCGCCGCGTTCCCGTCCGGGCCCCGCAGCCGGCGGTGGGGCAGCCCGCGGTGGGCCAGCCATCGCTCCAGCACGGACAGCACCGGCCCGTAGTCGTCGATCCCGCCCCTGCTCGGCGTGCGGACCAACTCCCCCGCCAGGGCCACCACGGAACCGTGGACGTCCTCCACGCCCTTCCCCTTCCCCTCACCCTTCGCCGGACAGCCGCACAGCACCGTACGCTGCCGGTCGACACCGGACAGCACGACGGAAGGCCGGACCACATGACTCATCCCTGGCGGGTACGCCCGGAGGCGGAGACGGGAGCGGACGCCGCGGCGGTCCGCGCCGTCGACCTGGCGGCGTTCCCCACCGCCGAGGAGGCCGACCTGGTGGAGGCGCTGCGTGCCGACGCCGAGGCGTGGTTCGGCGATCTGGCCCTGGTGGCCGAGGACGAGCGGGGCACGGTCGTCGGCCACACGGTGCTGACCCGCTGTCACGTCGGCACGGCCCCGGCGCTGGCACTGGCGCCGGTCGCGGTGCTGCCCGACCACCAGGGGCAGGGGGTGGGCGCGGTCCTGGTCCGGGCGGCGCTGGAGGCGGCCCGGAAGCGCGGCGAGCACCATGTGGTCGTGCTGGGGCACCCCTCGTACTACCCGCGCTTCGGTTTCTCCCGGGCCTCCGTCCACGGCATCCGGGTGAGCTTCGACGTCCCCGACGAGGCGCTGATGGCCCTCACCCTGGACCGGTCGGTGCCGCTGCCGGCCGGGACGGTCCGCTACGCCGCGCCGTTCGGCGTCTGATCCGTTCGGCGTCTGATCCGTTCGGCGTCCGATCCGTTCGGCGTCCGATCCGGCGCGCCGGGAGGCACTCTTGCGTCGGCTTTCCCGCAGCGCCGAGGCTGAGGGCATGGTGACGACACGTACGGCCACGGACCGACCGGTGCATATCGCCCCTGTCGCCGGTCACATCGGCGCGGAGGTCCACGGAGTCGATCTGGCGGAGGATCTGCCCGGATCCACGGTCGCGGCGCTCCGCGCGGCGTTGCTGCGGCGCAAGGTGCTGTTCTTCCGCGGGCAGCGCCTGGACCACACGGCCCATGTGGCGCTGGCGCGGCGCTTCGGCGAGCCGGTGGTGCTGCCCCGCCGCGGGAGCGCCTCGCCGTCGGGTTTCCCCGAGGTGGAGACCACCGCGGACCGGCTGGAGCTGGGCGGCCGGTTCGGCATGGAGCACGAGGAGTGGCTGGACCGCCGCCGTCACAGCCTGCTGCGGGGCTGGCACTGCGACCACGGGGCCCGGGTCGACCCGCCGGCGGCGACGATCCTGCGCGCCGAGGAGGTGCCTCCCTACGGCGGCGACACCACCTGGTCGAACCTGGCCGCCGCCTACGCCGGTCTGTCCGCGCCGGTGCGGGCGTTCGTCGACGGGCTGCGCGCCGAGCACCGGCTGGGCGTGGGCTATCAGCCGCGTCCCGGCGAGGACGCGTACGTCCGGCATCTGCTCGACCGCCAGGTGGCCTCCGTGCACCCGCTGGTCCGGGTGCACCCGGAGTCCGGGGAGCGGTCGCTGTTCGTCAACGGCTACTACCTGGAACGGGTCCAGGAGTTGTCGCGTGCGGAGAGCGCCCGGGTCCTGGAGATGCTGCTGGAGCAGGCGGTGCGCCCCGAGTACACGGTGCGGTTCCGCTGGGAGCCGGGAAGCGTGGCGTTCTGGGACAACCGCTCGACGATCCATCTGGCGCCGAGCGACCACACCGTGGCGGGCGCCCCGCGGATCATGCACCGGGTGATGGTGGCCGGGGACGTCCCGGTGGGCGTCGACGGCCGCGCCTCCGAGGCCCTGACGGGCAGCGAACCCGGGGTGTGGTGAGCCGGAGCGCGCCTGGAGCGGGGTGAGCGGGGGCGAGCCGCCGAGGACGTGGTGAGCGGGGACGGGCCGCCGGGACGGGGGCGCGGCGGCCCGCCCGGCGGTCACTCGAACGGGGTGGGGTCGCCCGCGCCGCGCCGCACGATCTCGGGGACGCCCTCGGAGAAGTCGACGACCGTGGTCGGCGTCGTGCCGCACTCGCCGGAGTCGAGGACCACGTCGACCTGGTGGTCGAGTCGTTCCTTGATCTCCCAGCCCATGGTCATCGGCTCCTCGTCGCCGGGCAGCAGCAGGGTGCTGGAGAGCAGCGGCTCTTCCAGCTCCTCCAGCAGCGCCCGGACCACCGGGTGCTCGGGGATGCGCACGCCGACGGTGCGCTTCTTGGGGTGGGCAAGCTTCCGGGGCACCTCGCGGGTGGCCGGCAGGATGAAGGTGTACTGCCCCGGCGTCGCGGCCTTCACGGACCGGAACACGTCGTTGTCGATCTGCGCGTACTGACCGAGCTGGGCGAAGTCGCGGCAGACGAGGGTGAAGTGGTGCCGGTCGTCGAGCTGCCGGATCTCGCGGATGCGGTCGACGCCGTCCTTGCTGCCCGTCCGGCATCCCAGCGCGAAGCAGGAGTCGGTGGGGTAGACGATCAGCGCGTCGTCCCGGAGGGCCTGCGCCACCTGGGCGATGGTGCGCGGCTGGGGGTTGTCGGGGTGAACGTCGAAGTACTTGGCCATTCGACGAGCTTAGGGCCGGTCCCCCCGGGAGGGGGACCGGTTCTCCCCACTACGGGCGGTCGCGGCGTCCCTTCCCCGCGTCCTTCATCCTTTCCAGCGACCGGGTGAACGGGCGCAGCGAGAAGCCGGAGCCCTGCGGGGGCGTCCCGGCGTCGGGCTGCGCCGGCGTGTCCGCGCGGGGCGCGGGCAGCGCCGCGGGGCCGGCCGAGGCCCGGAGGGCGGCCAGGGCCTCGTGCGCCTGCTCGGCGGCCTGCCGGTAGAGGTCCCGGGAGCGGGTCATCGCGTCGAGGGCCTCCCGGTACATGACCACCAGCTGCTCGGCGTGCGCCAGCCGCTCCTGAAGGGTGACCAGGTGCCACTGCTCGCGCATCACCCGCACCCCCTCGGCGGCGCCCTCGGGGAGCGGCGCGGGCAGGGCCACGAAGTGGTGCAGCGCGTCGATCAGCGCGGTGGGCTCGGAGCCGTCCAGGAAGACCGTGCGCACGGTGAAGGCGTCGCGGTCGTACCCCGGACGGGCCGGTTCGCCGGGCAGGACGACCGCGCCGCCGCGCGGGACCTCGACGCCGTGGTCCTTGAGCGCCCAGTTGACGGCCCGGTACTGGTCCGGCGCCGCCCGGTGCTCGATCACCCGGTGCCGCAGTCCGGCCGGGAGCCTGCGCACCAGCGGGCGCAGACCGCGCTCGTCCGGGGTCATCGCCTCGTGCACGACCACGTGGACGTTCCAGCCGTCCCGGGCGCAGTCCTTCAGGAGCTTGCGGAGTTCCTTGTCGTCGTCGGGCAGCCGGTTGATCTCCAGGGTGCTCAGGTCGGCGCCGCGCAGGCCGCCCACGTGGACCCGGTCCCAGGCGTCCGCCTCCTCGCGCGGCCAGAACATGTCCGCCGGGGAGGGCCAGCGCGGGTCCCAGACGCTCTCCGCCTCGGCGACCAGCAGCCACTCGCGGCCCTCGGGGGCGCGCCCGAGGGCGTGCGCGAGACCCGCGGGGGCGAGCGTGAGGCCGGGGGCCGCGCCGGGCAGGAAGCCGCCCTCGGGACCGACGGTCAGCCGGGCCCGGACGGTCACCCCGCCGGGCGCCCGCCACCGGGCCTCGAAGGACCGCACACCGTGGTCGGCCACCGGCGCCGCGCCGTCGGCGTCCGCGGCGGGGTGGGAGGCGTGCGCCGCGGGGACACCGCCCTGGGCGCCCGCGGAGACGGAGGAGGTGGAGGGGGCGGCGGCCGGGGGCGCGGAGGACGCCGCCGACGGGTGGGTCAGGTGGGGGATCTCCGCGGGGTCCAGCTCCAGGTGGGCGTCGACGACGCCGGCGTCCTGCATCCGGCGCAGATACAGGCGCACGGCTTCGTCGGCGAACGGCCGGGTGCAGCGGCCGCGGGCGTACCAGACGGCCGCGGGGGCGGGGCCGCCGCTCGAGGGTGCGGGGTGGGAGGTGGAGGAGTCGCTCATGGGATGGGTGCGCGCAGACCTTCCGTGCTGTGCTGCGGTGCGGGGGTGCCTCAGTATCGTCCCCCGCCTGGTCCGGGACCCCTCATCCGGGTCCCGGACCACCCTTGTGAGAAACGCCACCCGGCTGCGGATTCGCCTGCGCGGCAGTGGAGTTGACCCGAACGAGGGATGGATGGACAGGTGTACGGAAAGCACTGCGGGGTTCCGCGGGCCATCATGGCCGTCGCCGCTCCGTCAGGACGGTCTCCCCTCCTCCCCCGTCCCGTCGGCAAGGCGTACTTCCCCGTGTTCCTCTCCTCCTCCGCCGGCCGGTCCCTGACCGCCCGGCTCCACACCGCGCGCGCCGCCCGCCGTTCCGGTGGCGGCCGCGGCCCGTGGCGCTCGCTGCGGCACCGGTCCATGCGCTGGTGGTCGCTGGCCAACCTGGTCTCCAACGTCGGCACCTGGATGCAGCTGACCGCGCAGAACCTGCTGGTCCTGGAGCTCACCGGCTCGGCGGCGCTCACCGGCCTGTCGGTGTCCCTGCAGGCCGCCCCCGGGCTGCTGCTCGGCCTGGCCGGCGGCGCGGCGGTCGACGCCTGGCCCCGCAAGCTCACCGCCGCGGTCAGCCAGGCGCTGCTGGGCGCGGTCGCGGTCGTCACCGCCGTGCTCATCGCCTTCGACCAGCTGAACGTCGGCGTGCTGATGGTCCTGGCCGTGGTCACCGGCCTGATCGCCACGGTGGACGCGCCCGCCTGCGCGCTGCTGGGCAACGACCTGGTGCCGCCGCGGGACGTCCCCTCGGCGATCGCCGTCGGCTCGCTGGTCCACGGCGTGGGGCGGCTCGGCGGTGCGGCGGCCGCGGGTGTGCTGGTCAGCTGGTGGGGCCCCGGCGCGGCGTACGCGGTGAACGGCCTGTCCTTCCTGTTCGTCGCCGCGGTGATCCCCTTCCTGCGTCCCGCGCCGGGGGCGGTGCCGGTGGAGCCGGTCGCCCCGCGGGCCGCGCCCGGGAAGACCCCGGCCGCGGCGCCGGCCACGGAGCGGCGTCGGGGGACGGGGGCCCGCGACGGGCTGGTGTTCTTCTTCCGGCGGCCCCGGCTGGTGGCACTGGCCGCGATCACCGCGATGAGCAGCGTCTTCGGCCGCAACTACACGCTGACCCTGGCCGTCCTGGTGACCGGGCCGCTGGCCGGCGGGGCCGCCGAGTTCGGCGCGGTCTCCACGGTGCTGGCGGTGGGCGGCGTCGTGGGCGCGGTGCTCGCGGGGCGGCTCACGAACCCGACGGTGCGGCTGGTCGGCACGATGGCGGCGGTCGGTGGGCTGCTGCAGGTCGCGGCGGGCCTCGCCCCCGACCTGGCGGTCCTGATGGCGCTGATCGTGCCGATGGCCGTCGTGGAGTCGGTCTCCGACACGGCCGGCACGACCGTCCTTCAGACGGATCCCCCGCCGCGGATGCGCGGACGGGTCCTCGGCGTGTGGCGCAGCGTGAGCACCGGGTGGGGGCTGGTGGGACCGCCGCTGCTCGGCCTGCTGATGGAGTGGGCCGGCGCGCGGGGTGCGCTGGTGATCGGCGGCGTCCTCATCGCCGCCACCGTCACCGCCGGCGCGGCCCTCCGTCGCCGCCGCCCTGCCGGTGCCGTGGCCCCTGGGGCCACCGCGCGCCCGGCGTCCGCCGCTCCGGCCGCCGCAGTCTCCCCCGCGGCCCTCACGGCCCCGGCATCGGCCCTCGCGCTCACGCACACCGCGTTCCCCCTGATGCCGTCACCTCGCGACGGCGCCCACGAGGCGCGGCCCGTACCCACCCGACCGGTGGAAGCCGCCTCCGGACCGGCGCGACGGCCCGAGCACCACGCGTCCCGCTGACGTCCGCACCAGGCGCCGCGCGGGTGGTCGCACACCGGAGGCGCGCCTGCCTCACCCGTCCAGCGCCCACCGGAACGCGTCGGAAATTGTTGACGCGTCGGAAATCTCCGACGTAACGTCGGGTCATGCCCACGGATGTGTTCGGCGTGCTGGCCAGTCCGGTCCGGCGCAAACTGCTCGAGACCCTGCGGGACGGCCCCCGCTCGACGGGGGAACTGGCAGGGTTGTTCGACCTCGGCCGGCCCGCCGTCTCCGAGCACCTCGCGGTGCTCCGTGCCGCGGGGCTCGTGCGTGAGGAGCCCCGCGGCCGGCACCGCTACCACCACCTCGAACCCGCCCGCCTGGCCGAGGTGGGCGAGTGGCTGCACCCCTTCGCGCGCTACTGGGAACAGCGCCTGGACGCGCTGTCCGATCTTCTGGACGAGGAAGCCGAGACATGACCGAAGCGATCACCTGCGAGCGGTTCCTGCCCCACCCCCCGGCGGCGGTCTGGCGTGCCCTGACCGACCCCGCGCTGCATGCCCGCTGGTGGGCCGCCGGAGACGTCAGGCCCGTCGTCGGGCACCGCTTCACGCTGGACATGGGCGCCTTCGGCAGCCAGTCGTGCGAGGTGACCGCCGTGGAGGACGAGCGGCTGCTGTCCTACCGATTCGCCGAGGGCACGCTGGACACCGTGATCACCTGGACCCTGCGCCCCGAGGACGGCGGCACCCGTCTGATCCTCACCCACGCGGGCTTCGACCTCGACTCCCCCATGGGCCGCCAGGCCCACGACGGGATGGGCAAGGGCTGGCCCGGGGTCCTGGGACGCCTCGCCGGTCTGCTGGACGACACGGCCTGACACGGGAGCTCCCCCCTCCCTGGGGGTCCTCCGACCGGACCCCGCGGAAACGCGGCTTGCCGCTGCCGCAGCGTCAGCGCCTAGCGTCGTGGGCGGGGGCCCGGCACCCCGGCGCGGGCGGGGCGGCCCCCCCCACGGGGGGGGCGCGGGGGCTGGGCGGGGGGTGGGGGAAAACCCCCCGGCGGGGGGCGCCCG
>NZ_JBHTVQ010000065.1:0-4191 GCF_042792855.1 Streptomyces sp. NPDC056600 | reverse complement strand
CCGGGCCCCCCCCCCCCGGGGGGGGTCCCCCCACCGCCCCGCGGGAAACGGGGGGTGGCCGGGGCCGCAGCTTCCGCCCCTTGCGTGGTGCCGGGCGCCGCCACCCGCGGCCACGGACGTGACGCGCGAACGAAGGGCGATGCCTCGGTCATGGACGAGGAGTGGTCGATCACCCGGCTGGCGAAGGCCTCCGGAGTGACGGTGAGGACCCTGCGGCACTACGACGCCGTGGGCCTGCTGCCCGCGGACCGGCTCGGCGCCGGCGGCGTCCGGCACTACACCGCCGCCTCCGCCCTGCGGCTGCAGCGCATCCTGCTGCTCCGCGGCCTCGGCCTGGGCCTGTCGGAGATCGCCGCGGTCGTCGACGAGGAGAAGGACGCCGTCGAGGCGCTGCGCACCCACCTGGACGGACTGCTCGCCGAGCGCCGGCGGGTGGAGCGGCTGGTGGAGACGGTGACCGCGACCATCGCGCACCTGGAAGGGGAGAGGGACATGGCACTGGAAGAGCTGTTCGACGGGATCGACCCGGCACGTCAGGCGGCCTACGAGGCCGAGCTGGTGGACCGGTACGGGGACGAGGCCCGGCAGCAGATCGCGGAGAGCCGGCGCCGCACGGCCGGCTGGGACCGCGCACGGGCCGACGAGGCCGTCGCCGAGTACGAGGCCGTGGAGGACGCGGCGGTGGAGCTGATCGAGGCGGGGGCCGCCCCGGACGACCCGCGGGCCGTGGAGCTCATGGACCGGCAGTACCGGGCGGTGTGCGCCTTCTGGACGCCGAACCGCGCCTCGTTCACCGGCCTGGGCCGGATGTACGCGGACTCGCCGGAGTTCCGTGCCCGCTACGACGCCAAGCACCCCCGTATGGCGGAGTTCCTGGCCACGGCCATGGCCGCCTACGCGGAGCAGCGGCTGGACTGAGCGCGGCCTGGGCCGGTCGGGGGAAGCGGGCCGCGCCGCCGCTTGACCGGCGGGCCGGTGGTGGAGAACTGTGCCGTGACGCTGCCACGGATCTCCCCCATGCTCGCGACCCCCGGCCGGCTGCCGCCCCCGGCGCAGGACGACCGGTGGGCCTACGAGACCAAGCAGGACGGCCAGCGCGCCGTGGTCTACGCGGAGGCGGACGGAACGCTCACCCTGCGGGCCCGCTCCGGCGAGGACATCACGGCCGCCTACCCGGAACTGGCTCCGCTGGGGCGGGCCATGGGCGGCGCCGCGGCGGTCCTGGACGGGGAGATCTTGGTCCTCGACGACCGGGGCCGCGCCGACTTCCAGCTGCTCCAGTCCCGGATGGGCCTCGCCGGCTCCCCCGCCCTGGCGGCCCGCCGCGCCACGGCCGCCCCCGCGCACCTGGTGCTCTTCGACGCGATGCACCTGGACGGCCGCTCCCTGCTCCGGCTGCCGTACGCGCGCCGCCGCCGGGAGCTGGAAGGGCTCGGCCTGGCGGGCCCTTTCTGGTCCACGCCCGCCGCGGTCGTCGGCCACGGCGAGCAGGCCCTCGCGCTCACCCGTGAGCACGGCCTGGAAGGACTGGTCTGCAAGCGACTCGACTCGGTGTACGAGCCGGGGGTGCGCTCACGCGCGTGGATCAAGATCCGGCACATGACCGGCGTCGACGTGCTGGTGGGCGGCTGGACGCCCGGGCGCGGGCGGCTCACCGGGCTGCCGGGAGCGGTGCTGATGGGCCAGCGCGACCCCGAGGGACTGCTGCGGTACGTGGGCAGCGTCGGCACCGGCTGGAGCGAGGCGGAGCGCACGGACCTGGCCCGGCTGCTGGCCGCCGCGGCGACCGACGTCTGCCCGTTCACCCCCGCCCCGAAGGCGGCCGGGGCGCGCTGGGTGGTGCCGCGGCTGGTGGGCGAGGTCCGCTACAGCACCCGGACCCGGGCGGGCCTGCTGCGCCAGCCGTCCTGGCTGCGCCTGCGGCCGGACCTTGCTCCTGAGGAGTCCGCGGCACACCTCCCGCCCGGCGCGGCCGCCGCTTCGGGCGCGGACGCCGGCGACGACGTCGACGAGGGAGGCTAGGGTCCCGCTGGACTCGCGCGCCGCAGTCGCGACACAGGCTCCACGGGGCCCTTGTTGACGGCTATCGTGGCCGCATGTCGGCTCCCGAGATCGTCCGCATCGTCTCCCGCGACTCCCCGATGGCCCTCGCGCAGGTCGAGCGCGTACGCGCCGAACTCGCCCTGCACCACCCCTCGACGCGCACCGAGGTCGTGCCGGTCAAGACCACCGGCGACAAGTGGATGGGCGAGCTGTCGCAGGTGGAGGGCAAGGGCGCGTTCACCAAGGAGGTGGACGCCGCCCTGCTGGCCGGCGAGGCCGATCTCGCGGTGCACTGCGTCAAGGACATCCCCGCCGACCGGCCGCTGCCCGCCGGCACCGTCTTCGCCGCCTTCCTGCGGCGGGACGACGTCCGCGACGCGCTGATCCACCCCGGCGGGCTGACCCTCGACGAGCTCCCCCCGGGCACCCGGATCGGGACGTCCTCGGTGCGCCGGGTGGCCCAGCTCGCCGCCTCGCACCCGCATCTGACCTGCGTGCCGATGCGCGGCAACGCCAACCGGCGGCTGGAGAAGCTGGCGGCCGGCGAGGCGGACGCGCTGCTGCTGGCGCTGTCCGGGCTGGAGCGCATCGGCCGGACCGACACGGTGAGCGAGGTGCTCTCCACCGAGACGATGATGCCGCCGATCGGCGCGGGCATCCTCGCCCTCCAGTGCCGCGAGGAGGACACCGGCCTGATCGAGGCGGTCGGCGCCCTCGGCGACCCGGACACCCACCGGGAGGCGACCGCGGAGCGGATGTTCCTGCACGTCCTGCAGGGGCACTGCAACAGCCCGATCGCCGGTGTCGCCCGGGTCGACCGCACCGGCGAGCTGTCGCTGCGCGCCTGCGTCTTCACCCCCGACGGCAAGACGCGGCTGAACGCCCACGAGTGGGCCGGCCCGCTGGACCCGGCGACGCTGGGCACCTCGGTGGCGGTCACCCTGCTCCGCCAGGGCGCCCGGGAACTGATCGACTCCATCGAGCACTGAGGCGCCGGGGCCCGGGCCCGCCCCACGGCCCCCCGTCTCCTCGTCCCTCGTCCGTCACCCCCCACTCCGCCACCGGCGCCCACCGATGACACTTTCGGGCTGTTTGCCCGATTTGTTTGGCTTCCCCCGTTCGAGGGAATTCCTCCACCAGTGCTTCGGACAGGAGGCACGGCCGCGGGAGTGGGCCTGCACGCACGGCCCCCGGCGTCCCGGACCTGTCCGAGAGCGCCCTCTTCCGCGGCGACCGCCCTGCCGGCCCAGCCGAGGGAGGTGCCCGTATGCCGGCCACCAGCACCACCACCCGCACCCGGACCACCCGGTCCCGCGGCCATCCGCACGACGACGCCCCGGACACCGCGGCGGCCTTCGCCCGCCTGGCGTCCCTCCCGGAAGGGCCCGAACACCGGGCCCTGCGCGACGACCTGGTCCGCGCCTGGCTCCCCATGGCCGAGCGGATCGCCGTCAACTTCCGCGGCCGCGGTGAGGCCTTGGAAGACCTCTACCAGGTGGCGGCACTCGGCCTGGTCAAGGCCGTCGACCACTACGACCCCGCGCGCGGCTGCGCCTTCGAGTCGTACGCGGTGCCCACCGTCACCGGTGAGATCAAACGCCACTTCCGCGACCACCTGTGGACCCTGCACGTGCCCCGGCGGGTCCAGGACCTGCGCAACCGGGTCAGGCGGGCGGCCAAGGAGCTGTCCCAGACCACCCAGGGCCGCTCGCCCACGATCGCCGAGATCGCCGAGTACACCGGGCTCACCGAGGACGAGGTGCGCACCGGCATGGAGGCCTTGGAGTGCTTCCACGCCCTGTCCCTGGAGGCGGAGCTGCCCGGCACCGAGGGGTACGCGCTGGAGGACGCGCTGGGATCGGTCGAGACCGGTTACGACCTGGTGGTGGACCGGGTGGCGGTACGGCCTTGCCTGGAGGCCCTCTCCGAGCGGGACCGGGTCATCCTCTACCTGCGGTTCTTCCGCGGGATGACCCAGAGCCGGATCGCCCAGCAGCTCGGCATCTCGCAGATGCACGTGTCGCGGCTGCTCAGCGGCTGCTTCGACCGGCTGCGGGCGGAGCTGGACGTGGCCGGGGAGGAAGGCTGGTGAGGACCGCCGCGCCCGCTCCCGGAGCCGTCCGAGGGGCCGGGGCCGCGGCTCCGGCC
>NZ_JBHTVQ010000064.1:0-38026 GCF_042792855.1 Streptomyces sp. NPDC056600 | reverse complement strand
GTCCCCCACAGCCTGTGGGGGACGCCGTTCGCCGTTCCGGGGCAGGTACGCGGGCCGCCCGCCGCGGCCGCTCGGTCAGTCGTTGACCTGGTCGCCGTAGTCCCGCTCGCAGGCGTCCATCTCGGCCTGGGTGTCCGCCTGCTTCACACACTCCTGCAGGTTCTTGAACTCGTCGGTGCCCAGCAGCGACG
This sequence comes from Streptomyces sp. NPDC056600, assembly GCF_042792855.1. NCBI lineage: Bacteria > Bacillati > Actinomycetota > Actinomycetes > Kitasatosporales > Streptomycetaceae > Streptomyces > Streptomyces sp. NPDC056600. Next base: position 37,835 of record NZ_JBHTVQ010000064.1, on the reverse strand, counting down.
CCCCCACCACGACCAGCAGCAGGGAGCCGGCCAGCGCCAGCGCGCCCAGCACCGCGCCGGTCACCGACAGCTTGCGGTGCGGCGCACCGTCGCGGCGGGCCCGGCGCATGCCCAGGATGCCGAAGACCAGCGCGAGGACCCCGAGCAGGATGCCGCCGACCACGGTCCAGAAGAAGACCACCGCCAGGATGCCGAGCACCAGGGCGGGTACGGCGAGGCCGTTCCTCGGCTGCGGCCGGTCGTAGGAGGACATCACGTCACACTCATCTCTGGGGAGGGGCCGACTGGATACGAACTGCCGTGTTCCCCGGGAGCGTTGCCGGATGCCTGCCGACCGCCGCGCCGGCCCTCGGGCGGACGCCGGGCGGCCCTCGAGCCGGTCCTCAGGCGGCCTCGGCCGACTCTCAGGCGGCCAGTGCCGCGAGCCTGCCGATCAGTTCGACGAAGGGACTGTCCTGCGGCTCCTCGGCCAGCACCCGGCGCAGCAGGCCCGCCAGCAGCGGGTCGGAGGTGGCGGCGACGGCGGCGAGCGCGGCGAAGTCGTACACCAGCTGCACCTCCAGCTCCTCGCGCGGGATCACCCGCCCGGACAGCCAGAGCAGTGCCGTCGACTCGGCGTGCGAGATCCACGAGCGCAGCAGCAGTTCCAGCCGCGCGGAGACGGGCCCGTCCAGCGCCATGTGCTTCAGCATCTGTTCGAAGGCCACCTGCCGGACCCCGTCGACCAGCGCGTTGGTGGTCGACGAACCCACCGCCGGGCCGCCGCGCATCAGCGCCGAGAACCCGGGGCCGTGATCGTCGACGAAGTCGAAGAAGCGGCGCGTCACCCGCAGCAGCCGGGCGCCCAGCGGGCCCTCCCGCGGCTCGGTGAACCGCCCCGCGAGGTCCTGCGAGGCCAGCTTCAGCGCCGCCTCGTACAGGCTGAGCTTGCCCGGGAAGTAGTGGTACACCAAGGGGCGCGAGATGCCGGCGGCCGCGGCGATCTCGTCGATGGAGACCTCGTCGGGCGAGCGGTGGCTGAACAGGTCGAGGGCGACGTCGATCAACTGCTGCCGCCGCTCCTCGACCCCCATCCTGCGACGTACCCCGGTAGTCATACGAACACCTTAGCGGCGGGTGTCCGCCCGCGGTCGGCACGGCCCGCGGCCTCCTGCGGGGCGCATCCGGCACGGTCTCCGAGCCCTCGCGGCCGGCTCGGGGCCCTGCCCTGCCCGGCCTTGCCCGGCCCGGCCCGACGCGGTCTCAGCCGAGGCCGGTGACCTTGCTCCCGTCGGTCAGGGTCGCCCTGAGGTCGGCCCGCGCGCCCTGCTCGGCCGGGGCGCTGAGGAACCGCCCGTCCGCCTCGGCGCGCACCCCGCCGGAGGCGGTGATCGACGCCGTGCGCGGGCCGCCCGCCGCCAGCAGGTACCAGGCGCCGCTGCCCGCCTTCCACAGGACGCCCGCGACCGCCTGCGGGTCACGCGCCCCGCAGGCCGTGACGTCGGTGCCCTTGGCGGTGACCGCCGCCGCCTCCACGCCCGGCGGACGGAACTGGGCCAGCACCTGCGCGCCCTCGCCGCGCCAGGTCTCGGAGCGGGTGCACACCCAGGCCGCGGCGCCCGTACCGTCCGGCAGCGGCTGCTCGGCGAACCGCCAGGCGTTCACCGACCGCACGCCCTGCCCGCGCATCGTCGCCAGCGTGCAGGCCAGCGGCTTCCACGCCTGCCGGGAACGGGGGCCGAAGTCGGCGGGGCCGGCGCCCGGCTCGCCCACCGTGAGCGCGGCCGGGGTGAGCTCGCCCAGATCGGTGACCATCCGCCGGCCGTCCTCCCCGGTGAGCTCCAGGGCGTTCCACGAGGTGCAGGCGCCGGGCTGCTGCTGTACCGGCCCGGCCAGCGGGGACGTCACCCCGTCCGGGCCGATGTCCAGCGGCTCGCGGCGGGAGCCGCTCCTGCCGCCGCCCAGCAGGTCCCGGCCGGCCGCCTCCTCCACCCAGGGCGCCAGCAGATAGCGGACGTTGCCGTCGGCGCGGCCCACCACCACGGCGCTCGCGGTGACGTCCGCGGCGCCGTCGGCGCGGGCGAAGTCCAGCGCGGCCCCGGCCGCGCCGGTGGCGGGCTCCGCGTACCGGACGATCCGCAGCCCGTCGTGCAGCAGCACCACCCGGGCGCCGTCGACCTCGCCCGCGTACAGCAGCCGGGGCGGGCCCGCCGGGCCGCCGGAGGGCGTGCCGGTGGTGGCGGAGACCTGCACGGTGCGGCCGGGGCGCGCCCAGACGGCCAGCGCGCGCCGCAGCAGCCGCTCGTCGCCGGCCAGGGTGCCGCGGGCGGGCCAGACGGAGAAGTCCAGGCGGGCCGAGGTCCGCCAGGCGTCGGGCTCGGCCCGGACCAGCTCGGCCGGGTCCAGCGCGGCGCGCATCGCGGGGTTGCTGGCGTACGGCGGGGCCGCGGCGCCGTCCGGCCCCCAGCCGTCGCCCGGCGCCAGCACCAGCGCCGCGCAGACCACCGCGGCCGCCGCCGCGGCCAGGGCCGCCTTGGTGTGCTGACGGCGGCGCATCAGGTCCGTCGGCCGGGCCTGAAGGGCGCACGGGTCGAACTCGGGGGAGTCCAGCAGGGTGTACTGGACCGGCACCTTGTCCGCCTCGCGGACCGCCGTGTACGGGTTCTCCACACCCGCCGACTCCAGGACCTCACGGACCTCCTCGTCCGGCAGCCGCTCCAGGCCGCGCAGCACGTACGCCGCCCGCCCGGCCGGGGAGAGGGCGGACAGGCGCTGCTCCAGCGCCAGCTCCCCCGCGCCTCCGGACCGCGGGAACAGCCGGATGCCCCACACCTGGGGGAGCAGCGGGGGCAGCCGCGAGAAGCGGGCCAGCCGCCCGCCGCCCGCCTCCAGGGCGGCCCGCACGATCCGCATCCGCACGACCGCGTACCCCGGGTCGCCGTCCAGGCCCTGCGCCTGGGCGGGGATCACCGAGGACGGTGTTCTCCCCTTGGGCAGGGCCCGCTGGGTGACGGCGTGCGCGGTGAGCACCCGCCGGCCGCGGTCCTGGCCGGACGGCAGAAGCAGGTACGCGAGCCGGACCAGCCGCGGGTAGTGCTCGACGAGCGCGGCCTCGGCCTGCTCCACGTCGAGACCTTCGCCGGGACGGTGGGGGCGGGACCTGCGGGCGGGCGGAGGGGAGGCGACATGCTGTGGCTGCACGTTCAGCAGAACGAGCGAATCGAGCGTTGGTCACCCGTTGGTGGGAGAGTTCCCCTCGGACGGGTCACGCAGCAGCCGCGCGTAGTTCGCCATCGACCGCTGGTAGCGCGGCAGATGGGCGGCCAGCGCCTCGACCACCAGGGACAGGCCCTCCCGGTCGCGCCCGAGCGAGGACAGGCACAGCGCCAGGACGCACCGCACCGCGTCGTCCAACTCGTCCGACGGGGACGTCAGTTCGGGCTCGAGCAGGGCGACGGCCTCCTCGGCCCGGCCGATGTTGCGCAGCGAGCTGGCGAGCTGGATGCGGGCCCGGCGGCCCTTGTAGCCGTCCAGCCCGTCCTCCAGCGCCCGCCGGTAGAGCGGCTCCGCCCGATCGGAACGCCCGGTCGAGTCCCAGGCGCACGCCCGCTCGAACAGGGCGAACGGATGACCGTCCGGGAGCTCGTCCGCCAGCGCGCCGATCCGGGCGCGGAAGGCCTCGGCGCCCCGCTCGTCCTGCGGGAAGTCGTCCAGGGTCGCCCAGGCGGCCGTGACCCGCTCTTCCCAGTCCCGCTCCACCATGATCGGTTCCATGGCGGTCACCCTGTCACAGGCGGGCGGCGCCGTCGACGGTCAATCGGCCAGCGGGGGCGTGTACTTGTAGCCGACCCGGCGCACGGTGGTGATCGCCTGGCGGTGCCCGCCCAGCTTGCGGCGCAGCCGGGCGACGTGGACGTCGACGGTGCGGCCGTCGCCGATGTGGCCGTAGCCCCAGACGGTCGCCACCAGCTGGTCGCGGGTGTGGACCCGGTGGGGGTGGGCGACCAGGTGGGCGAGGAGTTCGAACTCCAGGTAGGTGAGGTCCAGCGGCTGCCCGTCGACCTCGGCGGTGCGGCGCACCACGTCGACGCGGATCCGCTCCGTGTTCGCGGGGTGCCCGGCGTCCTGGCCGTCCCGGACGTCGTCGGCGCTCTCGCCCGCCGTCTCGCCCGTCGCGGCGTCGGTCCCGGCCGGGACGTCCTGGAGGGCGGGCGGGGCGAGGGCGGAGGCGAGGGCCGGGGCGGCGGCCTCCCGCAGGAACGGGGGCTGCCGGTCGGCGGGCACCAGCACCAGGTAGCCGACCATCGGCGGCTGACCGGGCAGCGAGGGCACCGACTGCGGCGGAACGGGCAGCCAGGTGGCGCCCGGCGGCAGCAGCTGCTCGACGGCGGCGGGAGCCGCTGCGGCCGGGGAGCCCACCGCCCGCAGACGGCGGCGCGCGGCGGCCTCGGCCGTGCGCGGGGCGGAGGGGCGCAGCGTGGGGGAGTGCAGGTCGGAGGCGTGCGAGGCGTGCGTGGTCGCCATGGGAATCAGCTTCTTTCGCGCGGAAGGTCGTCGGAAGGGACGTGGTTCGCGCGCGGCGGCGAGGCTGCGAGGAGAAGGTGTCAGCGGGCCGGCGCGCAGATCGCGCGACGACACACACGGTCGAAGTCGTGGTGCTGACGGGACGGCCAGAAGGGCTCGAGGTCGAAGCGACCTGTCATGCCACACCTCCCCATGCCGTTGCTGTGCTCCCATTAGACCAGAGTCGCGGCCAAGTGGAAGGGGGCGTCCACCAGTTGGCGGACGCCCCCTGCTCCGGGACCCTGGCGCGGGCCGGGCCCGCGGCCGGATCAGACCTGGCCGGCCTTCTCCAGCGCCTCGCAGCAGGTGTCCACGATCAGGCGGGTCACCACGTACGGGTCGACGTTGGCGTTGGGGCGGCGGTCCTCGATGTAGCCCTTGCCGTCCTTCTCCACCTGCCACGGGATGCGGACCGAGGCGCCACGGTTGGAGACGCCGTAGGAGTACTTGTCCCACGGGGCGGTCTCGTGCAGGCCGGTCAGGCGGTCGTCGATGCCGGCGCCGTAGTTCTTCACGTGGTCCAGCGGCTTGGAGCCCTCGCCGAGGGACTCGCAGGCGGTGATGATGGCGTCGTAGCCCTCACGCATCGCCTTGGTGGAGAAGTTGGTGTGCGCGCCGGCGCCGTTCCAGTCGCCCTTGACCGGCTTGGGGTCGAGGGTGGCGGCCACGCCGAAGTCCTCGGCGGTGCGGTACAGCAGCCAGCGGGCGATCCACAGCTGGTCCGAGACCTCGAGCGGGGCGAGCGGGCCGACCTGGAACTCCCACTGGCCCGGCATGACCTCGGCGTTGATGCCGGAGATGCCCAGACCCGCCTTGAGGCAGTTCTCCAGGTGCGCCTCGACGATGTCGCGGCCGAAGATCTCGTCCGCGCCGACGCCGCAGTAGTAGCCGCCCTGCGGGGCCGGGAAGCCGCCGCGCGGGAAGCCGAGCGGGTAGTTGTCCTTGAAGAACGTGTACTCCTGCTCGATGCCGAAGATCGGCTCCTGGGCGCCGTAGCGGCCGGCGACCTCGACCAGCGCGGCCCGCGTGTTGCTCGGGTGCGGAGTGAGGTCGATGTTCAGCACCTCGCACAGGACCAGGATGTCCTCGCCGCCGCGGACCGGGTCCGGGCAGGAGAAGACCGGCTTGAGCACGCAGTCGGAGGCGTGGCCCTCGGCCTGGTTGGTGCTGGAGCCGTCGAAGCCCCAGATCGGCAGCTCGGCACCCTTGGCGTCGTCGGAGAGGATCTTCGTCTTGGAACGGAGCTTGGCCGTCGGCTCGGTGCCGTCGATCCAGATGTACTCAGCCTTGAAGGTCACGGGCCACATCCTTCGGTGGTCTCGACCGTGCGGGACGGTCGTCGCGGGGCGAGGCGCTGCGGCATCGGTGCGCCGGTATGTCCCGCAGACTGCCAAGGGGCGATTTCCCGACCGTTGCCCTCGTGTGAACCCCGTGTTACCGGCCTTCCGGGTCCCCCGTACGGGCGTGTGAGGCGACCCGGCCACCGCGCACGGGGCGATCCGGCGCGCCCGTCCGCGGGGCCGGTGCGCGGCGGCGGCGGCTCGTATGCGATGGGCTTGACCGCCCCGACGAGGGGGTAGGGCCCCGCCCGGCGGGCTTCCGCCGGCCTCCCGTCGGGCCCCGCCTCCGCGGCGCCTTCACAGCCGGCCGGTGGGATCCTCGAAGGCCGTGACCGCGTCCTCGACGTGCGCGAGCACGGCCTGCGTGCGGGCGGCGAGCGCGGCGTCCGCACGCGAGCCGTCGGTCCACCGCCCCTTGGCGAGGATCACCGAGCGCACGGTCGTCACCTGCTCGTGAGCGCCCTCCCGGGGATCGGGGACGTCGAGCATCCTGCCGCTGGGCATGGGGAGGGCCCAGTAGGTCAGGGGGTCCGCCGCGGCCGCCTCCCTCGCCCGGACGGCGTCCTCGGGACGTTCGAAGGTGAGCACGCTGACCTGGATCTGCGTCCTGCTGTCGGTGTCGATGTACAGCGCGTCCGACTGGCGGTCGCACGGTCCGCCCTGTGCGACCACGGCGGACAGCTCTGGTGTCATCAGGATCGAGCGCTGCAGCGGGGTCCCGGCGCCGAGGAGTTGCCGGTCGACCCGGCGGTAGGTCGCGCCGTCCGTCCGCACCAGTTCCTCGGGGAAGGAGCGCTCCATGTCGACGAGCGGCCGCCGCAGCGCCTCGGCGAGCGCGGGCGGCGTCTCGGCGGGCGTCGCCACGTGCAGCGGCGGCACCGCGACCGTGCGGTGCGGGTCGGGCGGGACGGAGTGAGGAGCGGGCGCGGCCGAGCCGGAGCGGGAGTGCGCCGGGCCGGGGGGCACCGCCTCGGCGCCGTCGCCCTCCGCCGGCCACAGGGCGACGCCGAGCACCGCCGCCCCGGCCACCACGACGGCCCCGACGCCGGTACCGCGCCTCAGGCGTCGTCCGCGCTCCCCGGCGCGCACCCGCCGCTGCTCGGCGACCCAGGCGTCCTGCGCGGGGGAGTGGTATTCGGGCAGCGGTCCGCTGAAGGAACCCGGGCCCGAGGGTCTGTCGTGGTCGTCGCTCTTCATGCCCGCGGACGCTAGCAGCGGCCCGGCCGGGGCCTCCAGGGGCGTGCGGCGCTCTGCGCGGCGGCGGCGGCGGTGGCGGTGGTCAGCGGGCCGCCGGCCGGGGCCGGTGCCGGGGCCGTCAGGACGTGGCGTCGCGTGCCATGGCCTCGCGGACCGCGTCGTCCGAGCGGGCCACCAGGGCCGTGCCGTCGTCGGCGGTGATGATCGGACGCTGGATCAGCTTGGGGTGGGCGGCCAGCGCGGCGATCCACCGGTCGCGGGCGGCGGCATCCTTGGGCCAGTCCTTCAGCCCCAGCTCCTTGGCGGCGGCCTCCTGGGTGCGGGTGATCTCCCACGGCTCCAGGTCCAGCCGCTCCAGCACGGCGCGGATCTCGTCCTCGCCGGGGACGTCCTCCAGGTAGCGGCGCACGGTGTAGTCGGCGCCCTCCGCGTCGAGCAGCGTCAGGGCGCTGCGGCACTTCGAACAGGCCGGGTTGATCCAGATCTCCATGGGCCCACGATACGCGGCCGGCACCCGCCCGGAACTCGTTGTCCTCATCCGCCACCGGAGTCCCAACACCCGTGCTGGCCAGGGACTTTGTCGGTGCCGGGCGGTAGAATGAATGTATGTTCGAAGGGATGCGGCGGGGGTTCTCCGCCGGTCCCTCGGGCGACCCGTCCGCGACAGGAGGATGCCTGTGCCCGCCGCTTCCACGACCCGGCCCAAGGCCCGTCCCACCCAGTCCACCAGCAAGCGTCCCGTCCCGCTCGACCGTCCCTACGTCCCCGTCCAGAAGCGTCCGCTGCCCGCGGGCCGGCCGCGCGAGTGGTACGTCGACCACAACCGCCGCCTGAAGGCGATGCGGCTGGCGATCACCCTGCTCGACCTGGGCTTCCACACCGCGCGGCAGGCCCCCGACGAGGTCGTCCACATGGCGGCGCAGCTGATCGGCGTCCACCCGCCGTCCCCGGCGACCTGCCGGATGGTCAGGGCGCTGCTCCAGGCGTACTGACGCCGCCCACCGCACGCGCGCCACCGCGCCCCGGCCGGTCCTCCGGCCGGGGCGTCACGCGTCCCGGCGCGGGGCGAGGGTGGTGCCGGTGGCCCAGGTGAGGAAGTGGAGCCGCGAGCGGGGGATGTGGTCGCGGGTGCGCTCGAGGAGGGCCGCCACCTCGGAGTCGCCCTTCGTCCGGTCGCCGGGCTCCCAGGTCCGCAGGCGCAGCGACGCCTGGACGCGCATCTTCTCGTCCTCGTCGTCCAGCAGGTCCGCCGTCGCGCGGAGCGCGGGGAGACCGCCCTGCGCGGCGAGCAGCGTGAACCCCCACCGGCGACGGTGCGCGGGGCCGCCGGAGGCCAGCATCCCGACCAGCGCAGCGGTGTCCAGGCTCCGGGCGTCCGGCAGCAGGGCCTTCGCGGTCTCCCGGACCACGGCGGGCGCCGGGTCGTCCAGCAGCGGCGTGAGTTCGGCGCGGTCCACGGCGTCGAGCATCCGCAGCGCGGCCACCGCCCTGGCCCGGACGGCGGCCACCGGGTGGCCCAGCAGCGGACGCAGCAGCGCGGTGTCCTTCCGGGTGCCGCACTCGGCGAGGCCCAGCACGGCGCCGGGCGGGACCGCCGGGTCGGTGGGGTCCGCGCACAGCGCCCGGTAGCGGGGCAGCGGGTCGACGCCGTGCTCCCGCAGCACCCACCGTGCGCAGGCCCGCACCACCGTGGAGCGGTCGGACAGGTACGCCTCGGCCGGTTCGGGTCGGCCGGCCCGGCGCAGTGCGGTGACGCCGGTGGAGCGGGCGCGGGAGTTGCGCGCGGTGAGCAGGGGTTCCAGGACCGCGTCGCGGGCCGCGCCCTCCTCGGGCAGCGCGGCCAGGGCCGCGTCCGCGCACAGGTCCTGGACGACCACGTCCGGGTCGGCGGCGGCCGTGCGGGCGAGCTCGACGGGAGTGAACAGCCCGCCGCGCAGCGCGAGTTCGACGCCGAAGCGGCGTGGGCGGCGGTCCGGGTGGTCCAGCAGGGGGCGGAGCTCCGCGGCGGAGGCCTGCCGCAGGACGTCACGCACCAGACCCACCGCGACGTCGCCCCGGTCCCGGCGGCCCACGCGCAGCACCAGCGGAGTGAGCGCCACCGCGCGCTCGACGGTCAGCATCCGTGCCAGCACGGCGCGGGCCCGCAGCCGCACCGGCCCCGCCCAGTCGGCGCAGCGGACGACCACCAGCGGCAGCGCCTGCGGGTGGGCCTCGGCCTGCCGCAGTGCCTTCTCGCGGATCCGGCCGTCCCCGTGGCAGAGGGCGAGCACGAGGGCCGACGGCGCGTACACCTCCGCACGCCGCAGCCCCAGGCTCCGCAGGAAGCGCCACCGCTCGGCGCCGGGCCGCCAGCTGGAGTCGCGGAAGGCCTCACGGAACCCGGCGTCCAGCGCGAGCCACGCCTCGGGGGCGGCGTCCAGGCCGCCCACCACCCGCTCGACACTCTCGCCCGCCGCCAGTCGCAGCGCGCCGCCGTACGCGTCCGCCGTCCCGCCGTACGCGTCCCCGGTCTCGCCGTACCCGCCCCCCGCCACGCCGTCACCGCACCGGGCGCAGGTCGCCGCGGGTGAGCGCGGCGGTGGAGGCGTAGCCGTCGATGGCCAGGGTGAGGTCCAGTTCGGCGAGCAGGCAGCGCAGGACGTGCTCGACGCCGGCCTGGCCGCCCACGGCGAGGCCGTAGCTGTAGGGCCGGCCGACGGCCACGGCGCGGGCGCCGAGGGCGAGGGCCTTCACCACGTCGGGGGCGCCGCGGACGCCGGAGTCGAAGATCACCGGTACCTCGCCCGCCGCGTCGACCACCTCGGGCAGGCAGTCCAGGGCGGGCAGGCCGCCGTTGGCCTGGCGGCCGCCGTGGTTGGAGCAGTAGAGGCCGTCGACACCGCTGTCCACGGCCCGGCGGGCGTCCTCGGGGGAGCAGATGCCCTTGAGCAGTACGGGCAGGGAGGTCAGGGAGCGCAGCCACGCCAGGTCGTCCCAGGTCAGGCGCTGGTTGCCGAAGATCATCGCCCAGTGGCCGGTGGCGGCCTCCGGGTCCTCCTCCGGCGGGACGGCCAGCCGGGAGCGGAACACCGGGTCGCTGAAGTAGTTGGCCAGGCACTGCCCCTTGAGCTGCGGGAAGCTCGCGAGGGACAGGTCGCGGGGACGCCAGCCGAGGGTGAGGGTGTCCAGCGTGACGACGATCGCGGAGTAGCCGGCCGCCTCCGCGCGGCGCACCAGGGACTCGGTCAGCTCCCGGTCGTTGGGCGGGTACAGCTGGAACCAGCCCGGGGTGTCGCCGAGTTCGCGCGCCACGTCCTCCATCGGGTCCTGGGAGAGCGTGGAGGCGATCATCGGGACGCCGGTCGCGGCGGCCGCGCGGGCGGTGACCAGGTCGCCCCGGCCCTCGGCCAGATCGCACAGGCCGATCACGCCGACCGGGGCCAGCATCAGCGGCGTCGGCAGCCGGTGGCCGAACAGCTCGGTGGACAGGTCGCGTTCGGCGGCTCCGGCGAGCATCCGCGGCATCAGGCCCCACCGCTCGAAGGCCGACACGTTGGCGCTCTGGGTGCGCTCGTCGCCCGCCCCGCCGGCCACGTACGACCACAGCTCGGGCGGCATCACCTGCTCCGCGCGGCGCTCCAGTTCGGCGTACGACATGGGCAGTTCGGGCACCTTGCCGACCAGCCCGTCGAAGTAGATGCCGAGCTGCCAGTCACCGTGGTTGGGCACCGGGGTCTCCTTGGACGACGAGGGAGCGGACGAGGGGACGAGCGGGGGAGCAGAGGATCGGACGAGCGGTGGTGCGGCGCGGACCTGAGCCTCAGCCGCGGCGGACGTTGGCGAGGGCGCTGGTCGTCGAGTAACCGATCGGGCCGGCCGTGTCGTACACGGTGCAGTGGCCGACCGCGACGCCGTCCTCGCTGCTGTGCGCCGTGGCCTGGAACCCTATGGCGTCGCTGAGCGGGAGACGAGAGAGGGAGAGCGTGTAGTCCGCGTTGATGAACTCCAGCTCCTCGTCGGAGCGGTGGGACATCGGGCTGGAGGTGTCGGCGGCCAGGGCGACCCGGACGAACGGGGAGAGCGCCTCGCCCGCGACCAGGTCGGCCTCGTCGCGCAGCCAGGCCCGGCGCACCGCGGCGTCCCGCCAGCTGCTCACAGGGCGGTTGTCGCCGTCGAACTGCCAGAAGTTCCACGGCATGTCGTGCCGTGCCGGCGCGATCTCCTCGGGCGGCGGGGCGTCCCAGTCCGGGGTGGCCGGGACCGGGCCCGGGGGCTGCTCCCCACGGCGCAGCAGCACGGCGCTCGCCCGGGCGGCGACGCCGTTCGCGCCGTGCAGCACGGCGTCGGCCACCCGGATGCGGCGGCCGTCGCGGATCCGCTCGGTGGTCACCCGGACCGGGGCGAACGGGCAGGCGCGGAACAGGTCGACGGTGAGGCGGGCGAAGTGCAGCCCTTCGTCGTGGTGCTCGCGCTCCAGGGAGCGGGCGAGCAGCCCGCCCAGCAGCCGGCCGTGCAGGGCGCCGGGCGTCCACCAGCTCGTGGCGTGCTCCCCGGGGACCAGGGTGTCCCCGTCCGCGGTGAAGAACGCCGGGGTGTCGTTCGTCCGGTCCATGCGGTGCCCCCGCCCCCTCTTGTGTTCATAAGCCAACCATCTGGGTGGGGGCAGCGTAAGGCACGGGGGAACGGGGGCGGGGACCACCGTCACGCCACCTCCCCGCGGGCGGCCGGCCCGCGCCGCTTCCACCACCCTGCGGGCGGCTGGGCCGCCCAGGGGGCGGCACGGGCGGGCGCAGGGCGGTGCCTCCGCGGCGAGCGGCTCGCTCCACCGTGCCCGAGCGGGCCGCACCATCCGAACGTGACACCGCCGGAATGCGCCGCAAGCGAGCTCAGGAGGGCGGGAGCGCCTTCGCCGCGGCGAAGGCGCTCCCGCGGGGGTGCCGCGTCTAGAGGAGCGCCGCCACCCGGTCCCGGTACGTGCGGACCGGGGCCGCGTCCTTGTACGGCTCGAGCCGCCGCTCGAAGTCCCGCACGTACTCCACCGCCCGCAGCGACCGCATCTCCGCCGCCTGCCCCGCGGCCTCCGCGCCCAGCTGGCAGGCCTGGTCGAGCTCACCCAGTCCCAGCCGCGCCGACGCCAGGACCAGGCGGCAGAAGAGCCGGCTGCGCGCGTACGCGGGCGCGCGCAGCTGCAGGGAACGCTCCGCGTACTGGGCGGCCGCCCGGTACTGCTGGAGGTCGCGGTGACAGTGACCGAACTCGTCGGCCAGCTGGGCCTCGTCGAAGAAGCGTGCCCACGGCGGGACCTCGTCCCCCGGCCGCGCCGCCTCCAGCGCCCGCTCGGCCCGCACCAGCGCCGCCGTGGACGCCCGCACCTCGCCCAGCACGCCGTGCGCCCGGGCCTCCACCGCGTGCAGCAGGGCCTGCACCACCGGGGGAGCGGAGCCGCCGGCACCCTGCTGGGCGACCCGGGCGAGCTGCACCGCCTCCCGCCCGTGGCCCAGGTACACGGCCTGCCGGCTCATCGAGACCAGCACGTACGCCCCGTACATCCGGTCGCCCGCCGCCTGGCTGAGCCGCAGCGCCTGCACGAAGTACCGCTGGGCCAGCCCGTGCGCCCCGATGTCGTACGAGGTCCAGCCGGCCAGCCGGGTCAGGTCAGCCACCGCGCCGAACAGGCGGCGGCCCAGCTTCTCGCCGTACACGCCGCGGAGCATCGGCTCCGCCTCGTGCTCGAGGTAGCGGACCAGCGCCTGCCGGGCGTGCCCTCCGCCGTAGGCGTGGTCCAGGGAGCGGAACAGCTCGCCCACCGACCGCAGCGCGGCCACGTCCCCGCCGGTGACCCGCTGCCCCGGGCCGCGCTCGGCGGTCCGTTCGGCGCCGCCGCGGCCGCCGCGCTGCCGGGGCACCGAGGCGAGCGCCTGCCCGGGCTCACGGACGGGCCGGCCCTGCGCCGGCACCCGGGGCGCGCCCACGGGCGGTTCGCCCCGGCCGACCCGCTCGTCGGGGCGGCCGATCAGCCAGTCGCGGCTGGGGACCACCAGCCCGGCCGGGGTGAACGCGATCTTGCGGAGCTCGGCGTGGCTGCCCGAGTCCTTGCGCCAGAGGCCGCTGACGATGTCCACGGCCTCCTCCGGGGTCGCCGCGAACTCCAGCCCGGCGTACACCGGGGCGCAGGCGTCGAGGCCGAGGTCCTGGGCGGTCAGCCGTCGGCCGAGGCGGCGGGTGAACACCTCGGCGATCAGCGCCGGCGTGGTCCCCCGGGGCTGCTGGCCCCGCAGCCAGCGGGTGACGGACGTCTTGTCGTACCGCAGGTCGAGTCCGTGCTCGAGTCCCAGCTGGTCCACGCGCCGGGCCAGTCCCGCGTTGGAGAATCCCGCCTCTGCGATGAGCGCGGCGAGCTGGCGGTTGGGAGTGCGCTGCGCGGGTCGTTCCGTCATCTGCGGTGCGGTCTCCTGCCTTCCGTGGCGAGCCCCCTCGGGCGCCCGGATTGCCTATGAGCAGCCGTTATGGCCAGTGAACGGCGTGAATGTAGCGGAGAGTAGGCAGCTCATCGCACACTTCACCTTCCGTTCACTGGATCGGGTGAGTTTCCTATCCGGAAGTGACGCTTCGGGCCCACTCGGGGCGACTCCGGCCGACTGGGAACGACCGGTGTCGAGTGTGTCCATGCCAGGGCAACCCGGGTGCCGCCGGGCGCATGGCGTGCCTTCGCCGCGGACCACCTACAGTGGCCCAGGGCCGTTGGTCGCGGCCCGGTCCGGATACGCCTGGAGGTTTCCGTGGGTGAGGTGCGGTTCGTACGCATGGGGTTCGGCGCCGAGGCCGTCGAGTACCTGCAGGCGTGGGAGGAGCAGCGCCAGGTGCACGCGGCGCGGTTCGCCGACGAGATCCCCGACACCGTGCTGCTGCTGGAGCACCCCCCGGTCTACACGGCCGGCCGCCGCACCGCGGACAGCGAGCGCCCGCTGGACGGGACGCCGGTGATCGACGTCGACCGCGGCGGCAAGATCACCTGGCACGGCCCGGGCCAGCTGGTCGGCTACCCCATCCAGAAGCTCCCCCGCCCCGTCGACGTGGTGGCCCACGTCCGGCGCCTGGAGGAGGCCATGATCCGCACCTGCGCGGAGTTCGGCCTGGAGACCACCCGGATCGAGGGACGCAGCGGCGTCTGGGTCCTCGGCGACCCGGTGGAGCAGCGGCCCTCGCTCGGCGGGCTCTCCCTGGACCTCGACCCGCGGATGACGGACGACGAGTTCGACCCCCGGCTCAACGGCCCCGAGTACGCGCCGTCCAACGCCGGCCAGCGCCGGGAGGACCGCAAGCTCGCCCAGATCGGCGTGCGGGTCTCCAAGGGCGTGACCATGCACGGGTTCGCGATGAACATCAACCCGGACACCACCTGGTTCGACCGGATCATCCCCTGCGGCATCCGGGACGCCGGCGTCACCTCGCTCGCCGCGGAGCTGGGGCGCGACGTCCCCATCGCGGACGTGCTCCCGGTGATCGAGAAGCACCTCCGCGAGGTCCTGGAGGGCGCCGACCTCCGCCCCCGCGAGACCGAGGCCGCCGCCTCCGCCTGACCCCGTCACGGGGCGGCCACCCCGGTGCCAGGGTCACCCCCGTGCCAGGGGCCACCCCGGTGCCAGGGGTCACCCCGCACGTCCGGTCGCGGCCCCCGGCCCCCGGCCCACCCCTCACGTCCGGTCGCGGCCCACCCCCTCAGGTGCGGTCGCGGCCCCCGGCCCACTGGACGCGTCGCCGCGGGCAGGCACACTGGGGACATGGACACCGCACAGCCGTTCTCGCAGCTCATACGCACGGCCTCCCGGGCGCAGCACGAGGAGGCCGAGAACAGCGGCTTCCTGGGAGCCATGCTCGGCGGCGGGCACGGCGTCGAGGCGTACGCCCGCTACACCGAGCAGCTCCGGTTCGTGTACCGCGCCCTGGAGGAGCGGGCCGGCCTCCTGCGCGAGGACCCGGTCGCCGGACCGTTCGTGCGGCCCGAGCTGCTGCGCCTGTCCGCCCTGGACCGCGACCTGGCCCACCTGCGCGGCCCCGGCCGTCAGGCGGAGGGCGCCCCGCTGCCCGCCACCGAGGAGTACGCGGCCCGCATCGCCGAGTGCGCCCGCGACTGGCCGGCCGGATACGTGGCCCACCACTACACCCGCTACCTCGGCGACCTCTCCGGCGGACAGATCATCCGCGACGCCGCCGAGCGGATCTGGGGCTTCGACCGCAAGGGCGACGGCGTCCGGTTCTACGTCTTCGACGCGATCCCGAACCCGGCCGCCTTCAAGCGCGAGTACCGCGCACGGCTCGACGCGCTCCCGGTGGACGACCTCGAGAAGCGCCGCGTGGTCGACGAGTGCCGCCGCGCCTTCGCGTACAACACCGCCCTACTCCACGCGCTGGAACGGGAGTTCGCGGCGAGCGCCTGAGCTCCGCGGGGCGCGCGGGGAGCGTGCGCGGCGGGAGTGCGGGGAGTGAGACGCACCCCACGTCCGAAAGCCCGGCCTCCGGACGGGCACCCGAATGAGGCGGCGTACGCTGGATACGCCTACGAACCGAAGTCACAGGGAGCCGATGTGTCCGCAGTCGCACCCGACGGACGCAAGATGTTGCGCCTGGAGGTCCGGAACAGCCAGACCCCCATCGAGCGCAAGCCCGAGTGGATCAAGACCCGGGCGAAGATGGGTCCCGAGTACACCAAGATGCAGAACCTCGTGAAGAGCGAGGGCCTGCACACGGTGTGCCAGGAAGCAGGCTGCCCCAACATCTACGAATGCTGGGAGGACCGCGAGGCCACCTTCCTCATCGGCGGCGACCAGTGCACCCGGCGCTGCGACTTCTGCCAGATCGACACGGGCAGGCCCGAGGCGCTCGACCGTGACGAGCCGCGACGCGTCGGCGAGTCCGTGGTCACCATGGACCTGAACTACGCCACCATCACCGGCGTCGCCCGCGACGACCTCGAGGACGGCGGCGCCTGGCTCTACGCGGAGACCGTCCGCCAGATCCACCAGCAGACCGCCGAACGCGCCGAGGGCCGGACCAAGGTCGAGCTGCTCGCCCCCGACTTCAACGCGGTGCCCGAGCTGCTCCAGCAGGTCTTCGAGTCCCGGCCCGAGGTCTTCGCGCACAACGTCGAGACGGTCCCGCGGATCTTCCGCCGGATCCGCCCCGGCTTCCGCTACGAGCGCTCCCTCGAGGTGATCACCGCGGCCCGCGAGTTCGGCCTGGTCACCAAGTCCAACCTGATCCTGGGCATGGGCGAGACCCGCGAGGAGATCAGCGAGGCCCTGCGCGACCTGCACGGCGCCGGCTGCGAGCTGATCACCATCACGCAGTACCTGCGGCCCTCCGTGCGCCACCACCCGGTGGAGCGCTGGGTCAAGCCGCAGGAGTTCGTCGAGCTCCAGAAGGAGGCCGAGGAGATCGGCTTCGCCGGCGTCATGTCCGGCCCCCTGGTCCGCTCCTCGTACCGCGCCGGGCGGCTCTACGGCATGGCGATCGAGCAGCGCGCCTCCGAGGCCGCGGACGCGGCCCCGGCCGCGGTCTGACGGCCTCACACCCCTCGAGCACGGCGGGGCGGGTCCCGCTCTCCAGCGGGACTCGTCCCCTGCTCCCCGCGCCCGTGCCACCGTGCAGGCCGCCGTGCCCGCGTCGGTCCCCGGGCTGACGGACGCGGGCACGCTTCCCGGCCGGTTCTCCACCCCGCCTTTCATCCGGCTTTGACCGATGCGTCACCCTCCGGTAACACGGGTGGGGGACTCTTGGACCCGACGCGCAACCCACGACTCCCAGGGGGGGACCGTGACCACGGAGACCATCGAGACGACCCTCGAGCCCGCTGCGCGCGTGCGCGGCGGCGGGGCCGAGCCCCTGCCCACGCTGCCGTCGTTGCCCTCGCTGCCGTCGCTGAGCGGTGCGCTGCTGGCGGTCGAGTCGCTGCTGCTGGGCGGCGGCCAGCGCACCGCGCGCCGCAACGCATGGACCTCCGTCCTGGAGGACAGGCGCCGCGCCCGCGACCGGATCGAGGTCCAGCGGGTCCTCGACGCGGTGCCCGCGGCACCGGCGCTCCGCTCCTGACCGGTCACGCCCTGGTGACCGCCCGGCACGGAGCGGGCACCGCCTTCGTGGGGGCGGGCCGGTGCACGTAGACTTCGAGACATGGCGAGGAAGGAAACCGCAGCGGAGTCTGCGAATGCCGGGCGACTCAAGCAGATCGCCCTGACGTACAAGATGACCCGCAAGGCCGACAAGAAGATCGGTCTTGTGCTCGCGGCGGTCGGAATTGTCACCCTCGGTGTCTTCCTCGCGATCGGCTTCTTGATCGGTCACCCGATCTACCTGGGCATCCTCGGTCTGCTGGTCGCCTTCCTGGTGACCGCGATCGTGTTCGGGCGACGGGCCGAGCGTGCCGCCTTCGGGCAGATGGAGGGCCAGCCGGGTGCCGCCGCGGCGGTGCTGGAGAACATCGGCCGGGGCTGGTCGACGACACCGGCGGTGGCGATGAACCGCAGCCAGGACGTGGTGCACCGTGCGGTCGGCAAGGCCGGCATCGTGCTGGTCGCGGAGGGCAACCCGAACCGGGTGAAGTCCCTGCTCGCGGCCGAGAAGCGGAAGATGAGCCGCATCGTCGCCGACGTGCCGGTCCACGACATCCTCGTCGGCAACGGCGAGGGCCAGGTCCCGCTGAAGAAGCTCCGCGTCACGATGATGAAGCTGCCGCGGGTGCTCACGGGTCCGCAGGTCACCACCACCAACGACCGGCTGCGGGCGATGGGCGACCTGATGAAGAACATGCCGCTGCCCAAGGGCCCGATGCCCAAGGGCATGAAGCTCCCCCGCGGCAGCAAGGGCCGCTGACCCCCACCCGCACCGCACCCACACCCACGAACGCCACAGGGCGCCCGGCACCTCCGCCGGGCGCCCTGCGCCGTTCCGCCGGCCTGTCCCTTGCCCGCAGGGCCCTGCAGCGGCCCCGCGGCCGCCGTGGCGGCGGTGCCCGCCACCACCCTGCCCTACGGGACACGCAGGCCCTCCCCGCTCACCCTGCGGGCAATCGTGCCGCTGGGCGAGGTCTGGGGGAGGTGGGCGCAGGGGCCCCGTACTGGCGAGACGGCTCGCACCCGGGCAGGGCTCAACCCTTGCGCCGCGCGCGGCCGGGGGCACGTGCGACGGTGCCGTCGGCTTACGAGAGGTGGAGCGAGCCGCCCGCAGGAGGTGGGGACGGCCACGCATGCATCGTGCGGTGTGCAGCAGGGGCTGCGTGAAGGGAGCCCCCGAAGGCTGCGTGGAGAGAAGGCGGGGCCACGCGAAGGGAGCCCCGCAGGAGGAGGGCTAGGCGCGGATCTCGACCGTGCCGGCGAGCCGGTCGTGCAGCCCCCGCCCGTCCCGGTCCCACACCAGCGCCGGCACGGCAAGGCACAGCAGCACCGTCCGCACCGCCGCCCGCCACGGGACCACCGACCCGCTCGCGACCGCGACCACCCGCAGCCCGAACAGCCGCTTGCCCGGCGTGTAACCCAGGGTGCCCACCGTGAGCATCCCGAGTGCGAGGAAGATCAGCAACGCCCAGTTGCTCGTCGACTGGCCGTAGCCGTCCGTGATGAGACCGTATGCGATCAGCACGCACAGCGCCCAGTCCACGACCAGCGCACCGAGGCGCCGCCCGGGACGTGCCACCGAGCCCGGACCGCTCTCGGGGAGCCCGAGGCCTTGGCCCCGGTAACCGAAGTCCACGCCGGCGTCCTCCGCCGCGGCGCGGGGGCCGGAGAGCCAGGATCCGAGTGCTTGCCTGTTGTCCACGGACTCCACGGTACTTCCCGTGCGCGCGCGTGGAGGAGGGCGGGGTGCGCGCGGCGACCCGGGGCAGGACCATGGGAGGGGACCCGAGCGATCCGGCGACGGTCCGGCGGCCGCTGCCGTCGATCAGCCGGTTAACTTCCCGGAAACAAATGAGTCATGTTCGAGAAATCGCCGATCACTAGGGTCCCAGACAGCGTGTGTCACCGCACTGGCACGCGAAGTACTACCACCCCTGGCGGAACCGGCCGGGAGTAGGAGGAGCTGGATGTTCCAGAACGCCGACGAGGCCAAGAAGTTCATCGCCGATGAGGACGTCAAGTTCGTTGACGTTCGCTTCTGCGACCTGCCGGGTGTGATGCAGCACTTCACCATCCCCGCCAGGGCGTTCGACCCGGGCGAGGAGCTGGCCTTCGACGGGTCCTCCATCCGCGGCTTCCAGGCCATCCACGAGTCGGACATGGCCCTGCGCGCCGACCTGAGCACGGCCCGTGTCGACCCCTTCCGCCGGGACAAGACGCTCAACATCAACTTCTTCATCCACGACCCGATCACCGGTGAGCAGTACTCCCGTGACCCGCGGAACGTGGCGAAGAAGGCCGAGGCCTACCTGGCGTCCACCGGCATCGCCGACACCGCCTTCTTCGGCCCCGAGGCCGAGTTCTACGTCTTCGACTCGGTGCGCTTCTCCACCGAGGCGAACCAGGCCTTCTACCACATCGACTCGGAGGCGGGCGCCTGGAACGCCGGCGCCACCGACAACAACCGTGGTTACAAGGTCAAGTACAAGGGCGGTTACTTCCCGGTCGCCCCGGTCGACCACTTCGCCGACCTGCGCGCCGAGATGTCCCTCGAGCTGGAGGCCTCCGGTCTCCAGATCGAGCGCCAGCACCACGAGGTGGGCACCGCCGGCCAGGCCGAGATCAACTACAAGTTCAACACGCTGCTGGCCGCGGCCGACGACCTGATGCTGTTCAAGTACATCATCAAGAACGTCGCCTGGCGCAACGGCAAGTCCGCCACCTTCATGCCCAAGCCGATCTTCGGCGACAACGGCTCCGGCATGCACGTCCACATGTCGCTGTGGACCGCCGGCCAGCCGCTGTTCTACGACGAGACCGGCTACGCGGGTCTGTCCGACATGGCCCGCCACTACATCGGCGGCATCCTCAAGCACGCCCCGTCGCTGCTGGCCTTCACCAACCCGACGGTGAACTCCTACCACCGCCTGGTGCCCGGCTTCGAGGCCCCGATCAACCTGGTGTACTCGCAGCGCAACCGCTCCGCCGCGATGCGCATCCCGATCACCGGCGCCAACCCGAAGGCCAAGCGCGTCGAGTTCCGCGCGCCCGACTCCTCCGGCAACCCGTACCTGGCCTTCTCCGCGCTGATGATGGCCGGCCTGGACGGCATCAAGAACAAGATCGAGCCGGCCGAGCCGATCGACAAGGACCTCTACGAGCTGGCTCCCGAGGAGCACGCCAACGTCGCGCAGGTCCCGACCTCCCTCGGCGCCGTCCTCGACGCCCTCGAGGCCGACCACGAGTACCTCCTCCAGGGCGACGTCTTCACGCCGGACCTGATCGAGACGTGGATCGACTACAAGCGCACCAACGAGATCGCCCCGATCGCGCTGCGCCCGCACCCGCACGAGTTCGAGCTGTACTACGACATCTAAGAACCTCGTGCGAGGTCAGAGCACGTGAGCAGTGCTCTGGGCCGTACCTGGGCCGTGGGCCGTGCCCTTCCCGTCAGGGGGAGGGCACGGCCCACGGTCGTCGGGGGACTGCTTGCCGCGCGGCCACTCGCCCACGGGCGGCGTCAAGGGCCGCTTGCCGTGCTCACGCGGCTGCCTGGCTCTCGTCGTCGGTCGGGATCGGCCGGCTCGGGTGGATAGAGGTCGAGCACGATGTCCCACCCGAGTGCACCGACCTCGGAGAGCAGGCCGGCGGGCAGGACGCAGCCTCCCTGGCCGTTCTCGCTGCCGAAGCCGAGACGCAGCTCCAGGTCACAGTCGGTCGACAGGGTCGCCAGCTCCTCGCGGCGCCCGTCGACCAGTGCGACCAGCGCACGCACGTGGTCCGCGAGGTCGGTGTCATCGGGCAGTCCGCTTCGCTTGAGCCAGACGCTGGTCTCCCGTCGGGCACCGGTCGGATTGCGGGGGCTCATGGGGCTGTCCCGCTCGAACTGCTGGTCCGCGGCGATCCTCAGCCGGCCCGAGATCTCGTCGGCGGTGAGCCTGCGGCTCGTGATCCGGATCGACCCGGCCGACCACTTCGTGACCAGCGCCGCCGGCTGCGTCCTCAGGTCCTCCGGCACGTCCTCACGATCGCAGGACGGCCGACGGGAAGCAAACCCATATCCGCATGCCCCCGGGCGCGGGGGGAGGCCCGGACGGCCATTCCCGGTCGAGCCACCGTTGCCTGTGCTGGAGGAACCACCGGGAGCCGGCGGCAGCGGCGGGGAACACGCGGGGACCGCAACGCGGCGCTCACTCGGCCGCCGTCAGCCGGGCCGAGACTTCCTCCGGCGTGAAGCTCCACCCGACGAGGCGCGGGCCGCTCCAGTTGATCCCGATCCGCCGCCCCTGCTCGACCGCGTCGGGCAGTTCGACGTCGCGCCACGACTCCACGGGCATGGACGCAACCCACAGCCCCTGCCCCCAGATCCTCGCCGCCCTCTCCGCCCGGGCCGACGTCGACCAGAAGGGAAGGCACCGGGTCCCGTCGGACTCCCGGACGGCCGGGATTCCGCCGTCGTCCCTGACGAACCAGACGACTTCGCTCCGGACGACGTCCCGGAAGAACGCCGCCGCCTGCGCACCGCTCTGACTCATGACCGGCTGAGCTCAAGCCCTGTCGCCCACTACCGGTCACCGGCCGGCCTCCTCGCCGCGCTCCTCCTCGCCGAACACCCCGCCCTGGCCGGGCATCGCGATCCTCTCGCCGTGCACGCGCGCACCGTCCTGGACACCAGCGGCCACGACCCCAACCGGCGCGTCGCCTGGAAGGCACTCGAGGCATGGGGCCACGACGTTCCCGACCCCGCACCGCTCCGGGAGGCGCGCCGGCACCAGAGGCCGCACAGCGACGGCCGCGGCGATCTCGAACCTCCCTTCTGAGTGCCACCTGCCGTCCTGGACGGGCGACACCAGGCGTGCTGTCGGCCAGGACTGCTCGACGAGCGGGCCGGTCCGGGTGTCCGGATGGCCGGACCACACGTCGAACGTCTTCCTCGGCTCGGCGTCCAGCATGATTGGTACATGTCCGGCATTCCGCCGCCCCTGCGCCGGCGCCGCGTTGACGTGCCGGACGGCACCGACCCGTGCGGGGCTGCCCCCACGGCCTTTCCGTGCGGCCCGGACCGCGGTCGACGATCCGGGTGGCCGGGCCGTCGCCGAGAGGCCTGTGCCGGGGTGTCCGCCTGGAGTTGCGCAAACAGACCGAAACTTTCGGATTGCGGCCACTGCCTCGGAGATCCGGTCGGAGGATGGTCGACGATCTTCGCGAGGGAGGGGGTGCTCGGGAGGGCTCTAAGTGCGTTGTCGGAGGGGTGGTTGGGGTGGGGTGTGTTGCCGAATGATTTCGAAAGTTCTACCGAAACAATTGACACCGATCCACGTCTCTCCACACTGGTCATCAGTCGCCATCCCCCACCTCTGAAGGAGGATTGACGGATGAACAGTTACGTTCACCCCGTCGGCCGTACACGCCGCAGAGTTCCCAACGCGGTCCGCAGTGCTGCCGTTCTCATCGTGGCCTTCTTTGCCTACGTGGCCGGCTTCGCCCCGGCGAACGCGGCCACGGTCATCACGTCCAACAGCACCGGCACCCACGAGGGCAACTTCTACTCGTTCTGGCAGGAGGCCAGCGGCGGGTCCATGACCCTGAACTCGGGCGGCAACTACAGCGTCACCTGGAACAGCAACGCGAGAAACATCGTCGTGGGCAAGGGCTGGAACCCGGGCAACGCGACCGACTCGGTCACGTACTCGGGCTCGTTCAACTGCAACGGCAACTGCTACCTCGCGCTGTACGGGTGGTACCAGAACCCGCTGGTCGAGTGGTACATCGTCGAGAACTGGGGCAACTACAACCCCAGCACCGGAGCCACCCGCGTCGGCTCGGTCCAGTCGGACGGCAGCACCTACGACCTGTACAAGGCCACCCGCACCAACGCTCCGTCCATCGAGGGCACCAAGACCTTCACCCAGTACTTCGCGGTCCGTCAGGCCAAGCGCACCGGCGGCACCATCACCAAGTCGACGATTTTCAACGCCTGGAGGAACGCCGGCCTGCAGTTCGGCTCCGCCAACTACGAGATCATGGCCACCGAGGGCTACAACAGCAGCGGCAGCTCCAACATCACGGTGAGCCGTGGCGGTTCCTCCGGCGGCGGTAACCCCGGCGGTGGCACCACCACCCCGCCGCCCACCAACCCGGGCAGCTGCGTGGCGACCCTGTCCGCGGGCGACAAGTGGAGCGACCGGTACAACCTCAACGTGTCGGTCAGCGGCGCCAGCAACTGGACCGTCACGGTCAAGGTCCCGTCGCCGGAGAAGGTCCTGTCGACCTGGAACATCTCAGCCAGCTACCCCGACGCCCAGACGCTGGTGGCGAAGTCCAACGGCAGCGGCAACAACTGGGGCATGACCATCCAGACCAACGGCACCTGGACCTGGCCGACGGTCAGCTGCAGCGCGAGCTGAGCCCGCGCGGAGCACCGGCCGAGTCCTGATCCCTGAGCAGCCGGGCCCGACCAGGAGGCGGGCCCGGCCCGCCTGAGGAAACCTGAGGAAAGGCGCCACCGTGGAAGGGCCGTCCGGGTGCTCACGCACCCGGGCGGCCCCTGCCGCCTTACCCCCGGCCCCCGCACCCCGGCGCCGCCCGCACCGACCACTCCCGACCAGGAGACCCGTAGATGCGCACGTCCCCCTCGCAGGCCGCCCCGTCCCAGGGTCCGGGCGCCCGCAGCGGTTACGTCGGACTCACCTTCGACGACGGGCCGTCGCACCGGACGGCCGCCCTCCTGGACGCGCTGCGGGAGGCCGGGCTGCGGGCCACCATGTTCAACCAGGGAAACCACGCCACCGAGCGCCCGGACCTGGTGCGGGCGCAGGTCGCCGCCGGGATGTGGATCGCCAACCACAGCTACAGCCACCCGTACATGACCGGGCTGGAGCCGGCGGAGATGGAGTCCGAGATCGCCCGCACCCAGGAGGCCCTCGCGGCCGCGGGCGGCGGCACCCCGCGGCTGTTCCGCCCGCCCTACGGGGACACCGACGAGACCCTCGCGGCCGTGGTGGCGAAGGCGGGGCTCACGGAGATCTGCTGGGACGTCGACACGCGGGACTGGGACGACGCGAGCGCCGACGCCATCGTGGAGGCGGTCGGCCGGCTCGGCGACGGGCAGGTCGTCCTGATGCACGACTGGGCGCCCAGCACGCTGGCCGCGATCCCGCGGATCGGTGAGGTGCTGCGGGCGAAGGGGCTGCGCAGCGGCATGATCTGCCCCGCCACCGGCCGCGCCGTCGCCCCCGAGGACGAGATCGGCCCCGAGGACGAGACCCGGGTCGGGGACAGGGCCGGGGGCGAGACCCGGGGCGGGGGCTGACGGCTGAGGGCCCGGCCCACGACCGCACCCCCCACCCGGCGTCGGTCCGGGCTACGCCGCCCGCGCCCGCGGCACCGGCTCCCCGGGCCGCAGCCCCGTGCCCGTGCCCAGGTCGCGCAGGATGACCGAGGAGGCCCGGTGGCCGGAGTGCAGGGCGCCCTGGACCGTGCCGGTGTCGCGGTGGTCGCCGCAGACGTACAGCCCGGCCAGCAGCCGCACGGAACGCCGGGGGGCGTGCGACGGGCGTATCACCGGCACCGCCTCGGTCGTGCGGTGCACCGCCAGGGTCTCCCAGGCCCGTGTCGACACCCCGTACAGCCGCGCCAGGTGGTCCCGGGCCGCTCCGTCCACGTCCTCGGGTGGTGGGCCCAGCAGGGTGGAGGAGATCAGCGCGCGGCCGGCCGGCGCGCGGGTCGGGTCGACGTGGCTGACGACCGCCGTGTGCGCCACGGGCCCGCCGCGCTCGGCGTCCAGGAGCAGGAAGGCGCCCGTGTCCGGCGCCTCGGTGGTGGTGTGGTGGACCACCGTGACCTGGTGGAAGTTTGGGACACGCAGCCCGGGCAGCAGCTCCGCGGCGGTCCGCGCGTCGGTGGCCAGCAGTACCGCCCGGCAGGCGAACTCGCCGTGCTCGGCCGTGGTCACCGAGGTGGTGGAGACGGAGGTGACCCGTACCCCGGTGTGCAGCGTGCCCGGCGGCAGGGCGTGCGCCAGCAGTTCCGGAAGCACCTCCGCGCCCCCTTCCGGCACGCACGGCCGCCCGGTCGCCCAGGCGCGCAGCGCCAGGTCGGCGCACCGGCTCGACCCGGCCAGCTCCGGGTCGCAGAGCAGCGCGGCCAGCAGCGGGCGCAGGAAACCGTCCACGGCGGACGCGGGGACGCCGCGCGCCGACAGGGCCTCGGCGGCCGGCATCCCGGCACGGGCCAGCAGCCGGTCCACGGGCGTGGCGGCGATCCCGGCGAGCGCCGAGGCGAGACGGGCGCGGTCGCCCGCCCCGCCGAGCGGCCCGCACACGAGGGGCGTCCGCCACCCAGGACGCGGACGGATCCGGCCCAGCCGCGGCCGGCGGGCCCGCAGGCCGGTCATCCGGATCGCGGCCACCGCCCCGGCGCGCGTCCTCGCCGGAGCCCCCGGCCGGGTGGGCTGCGCGGGGAAGACGGGCGGAGCGGGGGGCGCGACCGTGGCGAGTGCGCCGTCCGGCCCCGAAGCCGCTGCGGAAACGTTCCAGCGGCTTCGGTCCAAGGCCGCCGACCCGCCGTACGCGCTCCCGTGCTCCCCTTCGTGCGCCTCGCACGCCTCCCGTGCGCCCCCCGGGGCCCCTTCGGGCCCGCCGGCGTGGTGACGGCGGCCCGCGCTGTGCACCAGGACCCCCGGGGCGAAGGGGCGCAGCACCAGGTCGTCGAGACCGGGGGTGGTGCACAGTTCGGGATACGAGGTGAACAACAACTGACCGATCCGGTCCAGCCGGAAGCCGTCCACCTTCTCCGTCGACATCCTGCCGCCCACGAACGGGGCGGCCTCCAGGACTGCGGTGCTGACGCCTGCCGCGGTCAGCCGCAGAGCCGCCGAGAGTCCGGCGACTCCGGCTCCCACGACGACGACATCCGCCTTCTGTACGGGCTGAAGCACGTGCCCCTCCTCGAGGTTGCGCGGCCGCTGGAGACGTGATGCCCCCAACTTCCTCCCGGAATACCCGAGTTCGGTCCCAATCGAGGTTAGGTCCAGTCGTTCTCGAGCGCGCTGTGCGCACGCACCGAGCACGGTGGCACGACGGTGGCACGCCCCCTCGCGCCCCCGCGCTCCGTTCAGGCCCCCGCGCTCCGTCCCGGCGCCCGTACTCCGTTGCGGCCGGGCGATCAGTCCCGCAGCGCCGCCCGTACCGCCGACTCCACGTCGGGGCAGGAGAAGACGAACCCGGACTCGCGCAGTCGCGCCGGAAGCACCCGCGCGCTGCCCAGCACGTCCTGGCTCATTCCGCCCAGCACGGTCCGCAGCACCGGGGCGGGCACCGCGAACACCGCCGGCCGCCGCAGCACCTTCGCCATCGCGGCGGTCACCTCCCGGTTCGTCGCCGGGGCCGGGGCCGTGACGTTGAACGGGCCCTGGAGGCCGGGGGTCAGCAGCAGGTGCCGCAGGGCGTCGATCTCGTCCCGCAGCGCCACGAACGACCAGTACTGCCGGCCGTCCCCGAGCCGTCCGCCGAGTCCCGCCCGGAACAGGGGGAACAGCCGCCCCCACGCCCCGCCCTGCCGGGCCACCACCAGGCCGGTGCGGGGCAGCACCGTCCGCACGCCCGCCGATCGGGCCGGCTCGGTCGCCGCCTCCCACTCCACGGTCAGCTCCGGCAGGAAACCCCGTCCGTGCGGCGCGCTCTCGTCCACGGCGCGGTCGCCGGTCTCGCCGTAGTAGCCGATCGCGCTGCCGTTGAGGAACACCTTCGGCGGGGTGTCCATGGCGGCCATCGCGCCCGCCAGCGCCGTCGTCCCCTGGACCCGGCTGTCGCGGATCTCCCGCTTGTACGCCTCCGTCCAACGCTTGTCGCCGACGCCCGCGCCCGCCAGGTTCACCACCGCGTCGCAGCCGGCGAGCGCGGCGGGGTCGAGCCGGCCGGAGCGGGGGTCCCAGCGGATCTCCTCCCCGCCTCTTGGCTCCCGCCGCACCAGCCGCCGCACCCGGTGCCCGTCCGCCTCCAGCGACCTGGCCAACGCGCCGCCGATCAGGCCCGAGGCCCCCGCCACGGCGATGGTCCAGCCACGCTCGGTCCCGCCCCGTCCGCCCGCTCCGCCCGCTCCGCCCGCTTCCATGGGGCCATCGTGCAGGACGTGAGGGCCCCGGCGCGGGAGTGACGCCCGAAACCGCTTTCCCGGCCGGGCGGGTCCCGCCGTAGAGTGCGGCCATGTCAACCAGCGATGACCGAGGTCCCCAGATCCGTCCCGCCCGCGCGGAGGACGACGAGGCGTTGTCCCGCCTGGACCGCGAGACCTGGTCCACCGTCCACGCCGTGACGCCGCCGCCCCCGCCCGGCCGCCCCTTCTTCGGCGAACGCCAGCCGGTGGGCGACATCCTGGTGGGCGAGCTCCACGGCGAGGTCGTCGGTTACGTCCGGGTGAGCCCCTCCACCCCGCTGGAGGCCAACGCCCACGTGCAGCAGATCCAGGGGTTGGCCATCGCCGAGCGCGCCCGCGGTCTCGGACTCGGCAAGGCCCTGATGCGCGCCGCCGAGGACGAGGCCCGCCGCCGGGGCGCCCGCCGCCTCACCCTCCGCGTCCTCGGCCACAACGCCCGCGCCCGCGCCCTCTACTCCTCCCTCGGCTACACCGTCGAGGGCATCCTCCCCGAGGAGATGCTGCTCGACGGCAAGTACGTCGACGACGTCCTGATGGGCCGCTTCCTGTGACGGCCGACGGCCGCACCCCGGCGACGCTCGCCCTGCTGCGGTTCCAGGACCGGGCGCAGAGCGTGGCCGTCGAGGTGGACCACCTCGCGCCCCTGGGCAGCGGCGACGGGCGGTACTACGAGGCCCGGATCGTCGTGCGGAGCGGCTTCGTGAACGGGCAGGTGGGCCTGACGGTCTCGCTCGAGGACCTGGACGAGTGGGAGCGCTGCCTCGACGCGCTCGAAGCGCCGGAGGCCGAGGCCGGGGCCGGGGACGTAACCGACGAGGTCGCATGGGGCGTCGAGTGGCCGGCCGGTGACCGCAGCGCCTGGCTGGAGGTGGTGCCGGAGGACCCGCTGGAGGTGACGGTGCACGACATGCCCTCGACCCAGATCTCCGTGCGCGTACCGATCGACGACCCGGACCAGCTGCCGGAGAACCGCCTCCGCCTGGAGCGCCTGAGGAAGGCCCTGACGCAGCCCGTCTGACCCGGGCCGAGCCGGGGCCGGGCGGGGCCCGGGGCTCCCGCGTCCCCCGCCTTCGCGCCCGCGAGCCTCCCCGCACGGACCGATGCGCCACGTCTCGCCTCCCGGGGGCGTTCCGTTCCGGCCCGCGCACCCCGGCCGCTCCCGTCACCCGCGCGGACCTCACCGATCGCGGCTGTCCCGGGCGGCGCGGAGAGTGGACGCATGCGCGCCTCCCGTATATCCGCCGAGGTCGTGGCCCGTGGCCGGGAGCTGTTCCGGAGGCTGGGCCAGGGCCGGGGGCCCCGTGGGCCGAGGCGGCGCGGGGGGTGTGGTGGCAAGCGTGGGCGGCCGAGCCTCGAGGTGGTGGCGCCGCCGCTGATCGCCGTGATGGTGCTGCTGTTCGTGCTGGTGCTGCAGGGGCAGAGCGAGGACCGGGCGATGCCGCGCGGGCCGGCCGCACCCAGCGGGCCCCGGTACGGCGCACCCCAGCCGAAGATCGTGCCGCGGTCGGCCTGGCTCAAGCCGGGCGACGAGCGGCACGCCCGGGAGGCCGCGCAGGACCGGGAGCGCGAGCGGACCAAGCCGCCGCCGAAGTACGACGACAAGGTGGTCGCCGTCTTCGTGCACCACACCGACTCGCCCAACGGCTACGACTGCGCCGACAGTCCGGGCATCATCCGCGCCATCAGCGCCGACCAGACGGCCGGCCGGCACTGGGACGACATCGGCTACAACTTCCTGGTCGACCGCTGCGGCACGATCTACGAGGGCCGGGCCGGCGGCTCCGGGCGCGCGGTGACCGGCGCGCACACGCAGGGGTTCAACCACCGCACCGTCGGCGTCGCCGCCATCGGCACCTTCACCCAGGGCGCCGAGGTGCCCCAGGCGATGACCGAGGCCATCGCGCGGCTCGCGGCCTGGAAGCTGGGGCTGTCCGACGTCGACCCGCGGGGCGACGTGCGGCTGGTGTCCAGCAACGGGCAGAGCCGGTTCGAGAAGGGCGAGACGGCGGAGCTGCCGGCGATCGCCGGGCACGACGACGGGTATCGGACGACGTGCCCCGGGGCGGCGCTCAAGGCCCACCTGCCGCTGATCCGGGAGCGCGCCGCGCAGCTCCAGGGACGGCAGACGTGAGGACGGGCGGCGGGCAGCCGGCCCGGGCGAGGGCCGCAGGCAGCGGAGCGGCCCGCGGGTGCTCCGCCGACGGGGGAGCGGCCCGCGGGAGCACGGCCGACGGGAGAGCGGCCCGCGGGTGCACCGCCGGCAAGGGAGCGGCCCGCGGGTGCTCCGCCGACGGGGGAGCGGCCCGGGCGAGGGGTGCCGCCCGCGCGCAGGGCACCCCCACGCGGCCGCCGGGACGGCCCGCGTGAGGACGGCGCTCGGTTTCAGTCCTCGTCCCCCTCGACGAAGCGCTCCCACAGGCGCGGGAACCGCTCCGCAAGGGCCTCGTCGTCCCCCAGGTCGAGCGGCTCGCCCTGCGGCCGCGGGGGCGGGGCGGACAGGCCGAGGTCGGGGGTGACCAGGCCGGTCAGCTGCTCGTACGCCTCGTCCGCCGCGTACCCCAGCTCCTCGCCGTCGCCGTCGATCTCCTCGTCGAAGTCGTCCAGGAGGTCCGCGAGGGCGTCCGGGTCGTGCAGCGCGCCCTCGAAGACCTCACGGCCCTGGCCGATGAGCCAGCAGCGGAACCGGTCGAAGGCGTCGTCGTCGGCGCCGTCCAGCAGGATCGAGGCGGCGCCCCACAGGTCCTGACGGAAGGCGCGGTCGTAGCGCGACTCGAAGTGGCGGGCGAAGTCGAGCACCGACTCCGGGTCGAGCCGCACCAGCCGCTCCACCAGGAGGTCGGCCTGCTCCTCCGGATCGCCCTCGGCCTCCTCGCGGGCGCCGTCCACCAGTTGCCAGAACTCCGCTTCGTCCATCACGGAACCAAGCATCGTGCCTGGAACCCCCGGTCGCACCCGGGCACGACGGAGGGGGACGGCGGAATCCCGCCGTCCCCCTCCGTCATTGCTCGATCAACCCCGGATCGGCACCGGACCTTTACAGGCCGTACCGCTCGCGGGCCTCCTTGACGGCCGTGGCCTTGACCTCGCCGCGGCGGGCGAGCTGGGCCAGCGCGGCGACCACGATCGACTCGGCGTCGACGCCGAAGTGGCGGCGGGCCGCGTCACGGGTGTCGGAGAGGCCGAAGCCGTCCGCGCCCAGCGAGGACCAGTCCTGCTCCACCCACTGCGCGATCTGGTCCGGGACCTGGCGCATGTAGTCGGACACGGCGAGCACCGGGCCCTGGGCTCCGGCCAGCGCCTGGCGGACGAACGGCACCCGCTCCTCGCCGCGCAGCAGGGCCTCGTCGGCCTCCAGCGCGTCGCGGCGCAGCTCCGTCCAGGACGTCGCGGACCACACGTCGGCGGCCACACCCCAGTCCTCGGAGAGCATCCGCTGGGCCTTGAGCGCCCAGTGGATCGCCGTGCCGGAGCCCAGCAGCTGGATGCGCGGGGCGTTGGCCGCCGGGCTGAGGCCGGAGGTCTCCGCCGTGTTGAAGCGGTACAGGCCCTTGACGATGCCCTCGTCGATCCCGCCGACGGCCGGCTTGGCCGGCTGCGGCAGCGGCTCGTTGTAGACGGTCAGGTAGTAGAAGACATCCTGGTCCTCACCCGGCGCGGCCTCGCCGTACATGCGGCGCAGACCCTCCTTGACGATGGCCGCGACCTCGTAGGCGAAGGCCGGGTCGTAGGACAGGGCGGCCGGGTTGGTGGCCGCGATGACCGGGGAGTGGCCGTCGGCGTGCTGAAGGCCCTCACCGGTCAGCGTGGTGCGGCCGGCGGTCGCGCCGACGAGGAAGCCGCGGCCGAGCTGGTCGCCGAGCTGCCACATCTGGTCGGCCGTGCGCTGCCAGCCGAACATCGAGTAGAAGATGTAGAACGGGATCATCGCCTCGCCGTGCGTGGAGTACGCGGTCGCGGCGGCGATGAAGTCGGCCATCGAACCGGCCTCGGTGATCCCCTCGTTGAGGATCTGGCCGTTCTTGGCCTCCTTGTAGTACATCAGCTGGTCGCGGTCGACCGGCTCGTACGTCTGCCCCTTGGGGGAGTAGATGCCGAGCGACGGGAAGAGCGACTCCATGCCGAAGGTGCGCGCCTCGTCGGGGACGATCGGCACCCAGCGCTTCCCGGTCTCCTTGTCGCGGACCAGGTCCTTGACCAGGCGGACGAACGCCATCGTGGTGGCGACGTTCTGCGAGCCGGAGCCCTTGTCGAAGGAGGTGAACGCCTTTTCCGCGGGGGCCGGCAGCGGGGCCAGCGGGTGGACGCGGCGGGCCGGGGCCGGACCGCCGAGCGCCGCGCGGCGCTCCTGCAGGTAGCGCACCTCGGCGGAGTTCTCGCCCGGGTGGCCGTAGGGGACGACGCCGTCGACGAAGTCGCTGTCCTTGATCGGCAGGTCCAGGCGGTCGCGCATCGCCTTGAACTCGTCGGTGGAGAGCTTCTTCATCTGGTGGTTGGCGTTCTTGGACGCGAAGCCCTCGCCGAGCGTGTGGCCCTTGACCGTCTGCGCCAGGATCACCGTCGGGGCGCCCTTGAACTCCACGGCCGCCTTGTACGCGGCGTACACCTTGCGGGGCTCGTGGCCGCCGCGGGAGAAGTGGAAGACGTCGAGGATCTTGTCGTCGCTCAGCAGCTTCGCCATCTCGGCGAGCGCCGGGTCCTTGCCGAAGAAGTCCTCGCGGATGTAGGCGGCGTCCCGGGTCTGGTACGTCTGGACCTGGGCGTCCGGGACCTCGCGCAGCCGGCGCACCAGCGCGCCCGTGGTGTCGAGCTGGAGCAGCTCGTCCCAGGCGGAGCCCCACAGCGACTTCACGACGTTCCAGCCGGCGCCGCGGAACTGGGCCTCCAGCTCCTGCACGATCTTGAAGTTGGCGCGGACCGGGCCGTCGAGGCGCTGCAGGTTGCAGTTGATGACGAAGGTCAGGTTGTCCAGACCCTCGCGGGCCGCCAGCGCGAGTGCCGCCGTCGACTCCGGCTCGTCCATCTCGCCGTCGCCGAGGAACGCCCACACGTGCGAGGCGGAGACGTCCTTGATGCCGCGGTTGGTCAGGTAGCGGTTGAACCGCGCCTGGTAGATCGCGGACAGCGGGCCCAGGCCCATGGAGACGGTGGGGAACTCCCACAGCCAGGGCAGACGGCGCGGGTGCGGGTAGGAGGGCAGGCCCTCGCCGCCGGACTCACGACGGAAGTTGTCCAGGTGCGCCTCGGTGAGGCGGCCGTCCAGGAAGGCGCGGGCGTAGACGCCGGGGGAGGCGTGGCCCTGCACGTAGATCTGGTCGCCGGAGCCGGGAGCCTCGGGGGACTCCTTGCCCTTGAAGAAGTGGTTGAAGCCGGTCTCGTAGAGCCAGGCCGCAGAGGCGAAGGTGGCGATGTGGCCGCCGACGCCGTACTTGCTGCCGCGGGTCACCATGGCGGCCGCGTTCCAGCGGTTCCAGGCCGTGATCCGGTCCTCCATCGCCGCGTCACCGGGAACCTCGGGCTCCGCGGCGGTGGGGATGGTGTTGATGTAGTCGGTCTCGAGGAGCTTGGGCAGCGAGACCCCGGCCCCCTCTGCACGCTCCAGGGTGCGGCGCATCAGGTACGCGGCACGGTGCGGGCCGGCCGCCTCGGTGACCGCGTCCAGGGAGGCCTGCCATTCGGCGGTCTCCTCGCGGTCGCGGTCCGGGAGCTGGTCCAGCGCGCTAGGGGCGATGGCGTGGGGGTCGGTCATGTCGCCGCCTTCCTCAGTCGAAGGGGTGCGGTGCGCGCGGGTGCGCGCGGATGCGGGTGCCCTTGGGTCTTTGGCAGGACAGGGCAGGGTGGAACCTCGGGTAAGAGGTCCGCGGCGACTGTAACCCCCTGATCGATGATCGATCAAAGGGATGAGTGGTAAAACTTGCCCAACCGGCGAAAGTCGGCACGCAGTGCCACAAGATTGGCGGGGTCTACGACACCGGGTGCCGTGGAATCGCAGGTCAGGCGGGGTGGAGAACCGCTCGAATGGGGAGTGGGGCGCTCAGGCGGCGGCGTCCGGACGCGGTGCGCAGCCCAGGACGTGGGCCTTCACGAGGTCGGCGATCCGGGGGTCGCGGCGGCGGAAGGCGGCCACCAGCTCCTCGTGCTCCTCGGCGAAGGACTGCTGCACGGTCCCCAGCCAGCGGATCGACAGGGCCGTGAACACCTCGATGCCCAGCCCCTCCCAGGTGTGCAGCAGGACCGAGTTGCCGGCCGCCCGCACCATCTCGCGGTGGAAGGCCACCGTGTGCCGCACCTGGCCCGCCGCGTCGGCCAGCCGGTCGGCCTCGTGCAGGGCCTCCACGTGCGGGGCCAGGACCGAGCAGTCGTCCCCGAGACGTTCCGCCGCCAGCTCGGCCGCGATGGCCTCCAGGCCGGCCCGCACCGGGTAGCTCTCCTCCAGGTCGGCGGCCGTCAGACTGCGCACCCGCACGCCCTTGTTGGGGGCGGACTCGATCAGCCGCAGCGACTCCAGCTCCCGCAGGGCCTCGCGGACGGGCGTCTGGCTGACCTCCAGCTCGGTGGCGATCCGCCGCTCCACGATGCGCTCGCCCGGCTTCCAGCGACCGCTGACGATTCCCTCCACGATGTGCTCGCGGATCTGTTCGCGCAGCGAGTGGATGACGGGCGCGGTCATGGAGGCTCCTTCGGGCAGGGGCGACCTGCGGCCAGGGCCCCCGGGGGCGTTAGACGCTTAGACAATACGGCTGCGGAGCGTGTCTGCCGAGGCACATCCGGGCGCTGAGACGCAGGTGAGACGAGGCTTACACCACGCGACGGGCATTTCGCCGGGCGGTTCCCCGCAGTCCGGGAGTCTTCTTGACCTCCGTTTGACGTGCGTTTCACCCGGCCTTCACGCGACGGCGCCCCCGCCCGGGATCCGGGCGGGGGCGCCGTCACGCGGGCGGCGGAGTCACAGGCCGAGCTCGACCTCGAACTCGCCGGCCTCCAGGATCGCCTTGACCGCGGTCAGGTAGCGGGCGGCGTCCGCGCCGTCCACCAGACGGTGGTCGTAGGAGAGCGTCAGGTAGGTCATGTCTCGGACCGCGATGACCGGGCCGTCCTCGGTCTCGATGACGGCCGGACGCTTCACCGTGGCGCCGATGCCCAGGATCGCGACCTGGTTCGGCGGAACGATGATCGTGTCGAACAGCGCACCGCGCGAACCGGTGTTGCTGATCGAGAAGGTGCCGCCGGCCAGCTCGTCCGGGGTGATCTTGTTGGCGCGCACCTTGCCCGCGAGCTCCGCCGTGGCCTTGGCGATGCCGGCCAGGTTGAGACCGCCGGCGTTCTTGATGACCGGGGTCATCAGGCCCTTCTCGGCGTCCACCGCGATACCGATGTTCTCGGTGTCGAAGTAGGTGATCGTGCCCTCGGCCTCGTTGATCCGGGCGTTGATGACCGGGTGGGCCTTCAGCGCCTGGGCCGCCGCCTTCACGAAGAACGGCATCGGGGAGAGCTTGACGCCCTCACGGGCCAGGAAGCCGTCCTTGGCCTGGTTGCGCAGGCGCATCAGGCGGGTGACGTCGACCTCGACCACCGAGGAGAGCTGGGCCTGCTCGCGCAGGGCCTTGACCATGTTGTCGCCGATGACCTTGCGGATCCGCGGCATCTTCACGGTCTGACCGCGCAGCGGGGACGCCTCGAGGGCCGGGGCCTTCTTGGCGGCCGGCGCGGCCGGGGCGGCGGCCGGAGCCTGCGCCGCGGCCTTGGCGGCCTCGGCGGCGGCCAGCACGTCCTGCTTGCGGATGCGGCCGCCGACGCCGGTGCCCTTGACGGAGCCCAGGTCGACGCCGTTCTCCGAGGCGAGCTTGCGCACCAGCGGGGTCACGTAGGCGTCGCTCGCACCGGCGCCGGAGGGCGCCGCCGGAGCGGCCGGAGCCTGCGCGGCGGGGGTCGGGGCCGGAGCGGCCGGAGCCGGAGCCTGGGCCGGCGCGGGGGCGGCGGCAGCGGGGGCCGGGGCGGGAGCCGCCGGGGCCGGGGCCGGGGCGGCGGGGGCCGGGGTGGGCTCCGGAGCCGGGGCCGGGGCGGCCGGGGCCTCGGGAGCGGCGGCGGCCGGGGCCGAGCCCGGGGTGCCGATGACGGCCAGCTTGGCGCCCACCTCGGCCGTCTCGTCCTCGTTCACCACGATCTCCAGCAGCGTGCCGGAGGCGGGCGCCGGGATCTCGGTGTCGACCTTGTCCGTGGAGACCTCGAGCAGCGGCTCGTCGGCCTCGACGGACTCGCCGACCTGCTTCAGCCAGCGGGTGACGGTGCCCTCGGTGACGGACTCGCCGAGCGCCGGGAGCACCACGTCGGTGCCCTCGGCGGAGCCGCCGCCGGCGGCCGCCTCGGCGGTCGGGGCGGGGGCCGGCTCGGACTGGTCCGGGGAGGGGGTGGTCTCGGGCGCCTGGACCGGCTCGGCGGCCGGGGCGGCCTCCTGGGCCGGAGCGGTCTGCTCGGCCGGGGCGCCGGAGCCGTCGTCGATCAGGGCCAGCTCGGCGCCGACCTCGACCGTCTCGTCCTCGGCCACCTTGATGGAGGACAGGATGCCGGACACGGGCGAGGGGATCTCGGTGTCGACCTTGTCGGTCGAGACCTCGAGCAGCGGCTCGTCGGCCTCGACCTTCTCACCCTCGGCCTTCAGCCAACGGGTGACGGTGCCCTCGGTGACGCTCTCGCCGAGCGCCGGAAGGGTTACGGAAACCGCCATGGTTTCGGTTGCTCCTTAACGGAAGTACGGAAGTCTGTTCGGTCGCCCGGCGGTGATCAGTCGTGCGCGTGCAGCGGCTTGCCGGCCAGCGCGAGGTGGGCCTCGCCCAGCGCCTCGTTCTGCGTCGGGTGGGCGTGGATGAGCTGCGCGACCTCGGCCGGCAGCGCCTCCCAGTTGTAGATCAGCTGGGCCTCGCCGACCTGCTCGCCCATGCGGTCGCCCACCATGTGGACGCCGACCACGGCGCCGTCCTTCACCTGGACGAGCTTGATCTCGCCCGCGGTCTTGAGGATCTTGCTCTTGCCGTTGCCCGCCAGGTTGTACTTCAGAGCGACGACCTTGTCCGCGCCGTAGATCTCCTTGGCCTTGGCCTCGGTGATGCCGACGGAGGCGACCTCCGGGTGGCAGTACGTCACGCGCGGCACACCGTCGTAGTCGACCGGGACGGCCTTGAGGCCGGCCAGACGCTCCGCCACCAGGATGCCCTCGGCGAAGCCGACGTGCGCGAGCTGGAGGGTGGGCACCAGGTCGCCGACCGCGGAGATGGTCGGGACGTTGGTGCGCATGTACTCGTCGACCAGGACGTAGCCGCGGTCCATCGCGACGCCCTGCTCCTCGTAGCCCAGGCCCTGCGAGACCGGGCCACGGCCGACGGCGACGAGGAGGACCTCGGCCTCGAACTCCTTGCCGTCCGCCAGGGTGACCTTGACGCCGTTCTGGGTGTACTCCGCCTTCTGGAAGAAGGTGCCCAGGTTGAACTTGATGCCGCGCTTGCGGAAGGCGCGCTCGAGCAGCTTGGAGCTGTTCTCGTCCTCGACCGGCACGAGGTGCTTCATGCCCTCGATGATCGTGACCTCGGAGCCGAACGACTTCCACGCCGAGGCGAACTCGACGCCGATGACGCCGCCGCCCAGGATGATCGCGGACTGCGGAACGCGGTCCAGGACCAGCGCGTGGTCCGAGGAGATGATCCGGTTGCCGTCGATCTCCAGACCCGGCAGCGACTTCGGCACGGAGCCGGTCGCCAGCAGGACGTGGCGGCCCTGGATCCGCTGTCCGTTCACGTCCACCGAGGTCGGGGAGGAGAGACGGCCCTCGCCCTCGATGTAGGTCACCTTGCGGGAGGCGACCAGGCCCTGCAGACCCTTGTACAGGCCCGAGATGACCTCGTCCTTGTACTTCATGACGGCCGGGACGTCGATGCCCTCGAAGGTCGCCTTGACACCGAACTGCTCGCTCTCCCGCGCCTGGTCGGCGATCTCGCCGGCGTGGAGGAGGGCCTTGGTCGGGATGCAACCCTTGTGCAGGCAGGTGCCGCCGACCTTGTCCTTCTCGATCAGGGCGACGTCAAGGCCCAGCTGAGCCCCGCGCAGCGCCGCGGCGTACCCGCCGCTACCGCCGCCGAGGATCACTAGGTCGAAAACGGTGCTGGCGTCGTTCGCCACGTCACGTCCTCCATGCATGTGCGCCACGCCGGTCTCGTCCGACCGGTCGGCGGCTGGTCACGGCCGCTCTAAGTGCTTCGGCCCGGTTGGGGCCCTGTCCTGCCAAGGGTCCATCTTTGCACTTGTCGGAGCCCAACCGGACGCGGGGCCGTGTTGTGAGACACGGCACAGTCCTCGGCGGGCCGGGTTCCGTACACCCCGGACCTACCCCGGAACCGGACGCGCAAGGGGGTGGGGAGGGGTTCCGCGCCGCGGAACCCCTCCCCCCCCCCCGTGGGTCGGGGGACAGAGGGCACGGCGCCCGCGGCGGCGCGCGCGGGCCGACGTACCAGCCTGCGCACGCCGG